>DMNE01000398.1:142-13091 GCA_003453735.1 Nitrospiraceae bacterium
AGTCCTTGCCTTAGCTCGAATGGAGAAAGATTTCAAATGATGTGACAATGGTTTGTTTGAAGCAAGAGGACGTAACCCAGTTGACTTAGTGGTGAAATGATTTCACTAGCTTTACCATATGTTTTCTGTACAGTATTGAATCTCATAGGGTAATTACCCTTTCATTTTGGGCTAGTCATCTACTTCGCCAGTGCCACGACAGGTGGGGCATTCCCCTGATCCACCACAATTCACACATTCAAGAGGTGCAATCTTTCTATCTCAGTAGTATGTTCTGGAGAAAGTTTGTGATAGACTTTTATTTGAGGGTACTGCTCGATGTGATGATGTTTTTCCCGAGTTACCAAAGCTGAAGAATATGAGAAGATATGGAAGGAGGTGGGGCAGGGCCTAAGTAGGCATGACATAAGTTGCCTTGATCATCCCTTGTATAATCATGATATAAGAGCTCAAAAAAGAGGAGACACTATGGAAAAGAAACGATGGTTAGTCCGGGAAGTCAGTGCATGGTTGATTGCATTTGCAATCCTTGTGACGACGGGAATGATTGGGTTTGCTACAGTTCCTGCTGCAGCCGACGACGCCATGGATAGCAAACAGCTTGTCGAAAAGGCAAGGCTTAGTTTTGATAGATTTGTTACGCCAAAGGACAATCAGGCCTTTCGCGATTTACTTAAAAAAGCGATGGGGGTTTTCATCGCTCCCCAGATCCTGAAAGGTGCTTTTATCGTTGGCGTTTCAGGAGGGAGCGGGGTGTTCGTGACGCGTGATGAGAAGACCGGGCAATGGGGCGGGCCGGCATTTTATACAATCGGTTCTGCGAGCTTTGGGCTTCAAATTGGTGGTCAGGCATCTGAGGTTGTATTCTTGGCAATGACAGAACGGGGAGTTAATGCTCTCCTTGGAAGCAGCGTCAAGCTTGGAGCGGATGTCGGCATGGCAGCGGGGCCGGTCGGGGCCGGTGTATCTGCGGCCACGGCAAATCTCAGTGCAGACATTGTCAGTTTCGCACGTGCCAAAGGAGCTTTTGCCGGCATCTCACTCGATGGCGCGATCGTGAAAGTCCGGGAGGGACTGAACGAGGCTTACTATGGGAAGAAGGTTGATCCCATAGATATCCTGATCAAACGGGATGTAAAAAACCGCCAGGCTGAGGAACTACTCAACGCGGTTTCGAAGGCAGCATACAGGTAGTGAACTCGTCACTCTATCTTAATGGACAAGCGATGGGCGAACTGGGCGCCTGCGTCGGCGGCGTTTTGCCGGTCTGGCTCCTTTCAGCCCCAAAAGCCCGTTCTGGAACGCGTTTGGTTCTTGAACTTCAGTAATGTTGATGCTGATTACTATTACAGCACTGCTTGCGTTACTTCTCTGCACTGCAGTCTTTGATGGGTGGCTGCTGCAGTCCTGCAGTTATCGGGTCATTGGCGGAATCTTTTTGGAGTGAGGCCTTTTTAGGTCCGTGCAAACAAAATCAATACTTCGCCAAACTATTGACCGTCTCTATTTGTAATCGTTATTGCGCCGCTTGATACCGTAATGTTCATTTGTGGCTGAAAGAAACATTTTGATCTAGGGACCATGCAGCAATTATTTCTGGAAGCTGAGGTCCTTTGTGTGTTGTTTGAACTTTAGCGCTGATGATGCATCGGTTGACAACGTTGTAGAGACCATAGGCCGAAAGAGGGCGGAGTGGTGCTTTAAGTGTTAAGAATATTTCCCGATGAGAACTTCGCTGCCGCACTGTTCGTAAATAGCGGATGATCGCATGGCCAGCAGTAGCTATTAGAGGATAGGTTTGCCATTTGCGCTGTTTGCGGCGGTATAAATCAGAAAATCGCCGGCTATATAGAGAAGGGAAAGAACAGAGCAATAATTATTATATCTTATGAATCAATTCACTTTGATTATAATCATGGAATTCCACGCGGTATAGATTCAAGTCCGCATGTATCGGTTGGGCTATTAAAGAATAACTTGCTTATCATTATTAGTTATGATAGCTACTTCAGATATTATGACAATTACATCAAAGCGATAAATGAAGATATTGTTTATGTTTCTGAGCTTCTCAAAGCAACGCAATAGCCACCATTTAACGAAGAAATCGAATAGAGTTAAGCAAGATTGGATAAGACACTCTGGAAAGATAGCATAAAGAGGATAGTGGGGCAGTAGATCAGAAGGGCAAGTGAATGCGCACGCTTTAACCGTGATATAATTATAATTGGTACAACTGAAAATAATGCTTTATCAACGTGCGGAAGCTTGGAAGGAGATGCAACATGAAAGAGAAGCAAAATAATAGACCGAGCAAAGCGGTTAAGCGCTTCATGAAATCAATGAACTGTTCTCAGGCCGTTTTGGAAACGTTTGCATCATCTTTCGGAATAGAAGTTAAGACTGCACGTCGGATAGCAGCAGCTTTCGCTGGGGGAATGGGGAGAGGATCTGAATGCGGAGCAGTGACAGGCGCGTTGATGGTGATTGGTATGAGATATGGCAAAACAAAAAGTGAAGATCCAAAGGCTGATGAAAAGACATTTGCTAAGGCAGCTGAATTCATTAAGGAATTTAAGGCCAGACACATCCAGGTGAGATGTTCTGCTCTACTTGGGACAAATATGGGTACACCTGAGGGAATTAACAAAGCAGAACAAATGGGATATTTCATTTCACGATGTCCTAACTATGTTTCTACTTCCGTCGAGATTTTAGACAAACTTCTTGATTAGATGCGACTTAGGTTATCTAGACGATTGATTTCTTCGTGTACTAAACGCTACGGTAAACTACGAAGCCATCAGCCATTTTAACGGCTATGCATACCGGCATGTGGTAGAACCAAATTGGGAGCGGGACAGGACAAAGCGATACTATCACCCTTCTATATCCAGAACATATTGAGAGAGAAAGATTGAGAGAGACTTTTATAGTGGCTGTATTCGATATGTTAAAGATATTTTTGCAGTTGCTATTATCTAATGAGATAGTTAATGAGGTGCAGGGAAATATCTCTGTGGAAAATCGACAAAGCTAACGGCTGCCGCCTCAATTTTTTATGGCACGTCCCACATGGGCGTGAGCTTAAGGGATGAAAGTCCCCTGTACGTATTTTTCAAATGCCTTGATTTTGTTGAGAAGGACTATTAACAACTGGTACGCCGGACCCTCTTCTTCCTTCACTGCCCTGAAAAAATCACACAAGTCGCAGTTTTGATACTTCTGGGCAAATGTGCCCTGAACTCTTCCCCCGCACATGGTGCCTGCCACCACCCAGCATGATCGTCCCGCGTTTTTCCCACCATGCACAGCATTCAGCTTTTCATCTGTCGTCGCAGGGCATACTCCAAACTGCTCGGCCTTCGCGCCGCCAGGCTCTCTTCCACATTTTTTGAACTCCCAGCAGTTTAGACGCTTCCGTTGAGTTTCCATCATTTTCCTCTCATGTTTAATCATAATTCTTGCAATTTTAACATGGCTTGTCAACATGAACATTCAGTTATGGAACGAATTTATAATTGTGATTTTACACTTAATGCTCTGAAACGCCTTTATGAAAAGACGATCCTGCACATTCCTTCCAACTGATCTGAGCAGTCCCATCCACATATATATATTATTATTCGGTTTTGGATAGATCTGAAATCAATTCAGCAATCTTTAAGGAGAACTCATGCCACCAAACAAGGGCTTTGTTTGTATCTACTGCAAAATCTTTTGTGACGAATTTCCTGACGAGGGATTCACAGAAGGTAAAGAAGCTGCAGGAGATGAAATTTACCATTTCTTGATCAGAGAATTAAGATATGCTTCTGATCCCGCAACTGAAGAAACCATATCTGGAGATTACGCTATCTGGTATCTTGCATCAAGTGAGAAGTTTGGAGTTTTGCAAATTGACGAACAGATAGCAGAATGGACCTTTGGAGGCTCCAACTGGGAAAGAGTCTATGCCTTTCTTCATATCCTTCACGAAAAGGGAATCCTCAGTGATGAGCAGTATGACCATCTCATGACAATTACAAATGAGGGAACTAACGCCTTTGATGACATGTACGAAATACCGGCTTACCTCAGAGCAAAACAATTTTCATTCCGGATCCAGGCCCAATCTTTTGCGCCAATCTTCGTAGTTCACTGGAATGGCAGGGTGAGCGGTGGCGTCTATATTGGTCTTGAACATGCCTAACGCTTGACCCATGAGCTCTGCCGCCTTTAAGGCGTCATGCAACTCAACTACAGTCCTCGTCTCGGTCCAGTCGCCCCTTGTCGATGTCCTNNTCTGTCGTCCAGGAGAGGACGTCAGTGATGCTCCCACGTATAATTGCCGTGAGGAAGCGTTTCACTTCATTGATAGACGCAATATCATCCTGCGTAACCACGCCAAAGACCTCGGAAACTTCCTGAATGGCAGTCTTGACACCAGCATTTACCAGCAGACGAGGGCCGTTAGTGTTAGCAACAGTTGGTGAACATTCATACGCTATTTGGTAAGCGTGAGTCAGATTATGACATTTAAGGTATTCGATTACGAATCTTTTGTGTTCGTATTTAAGGGATTGGAAGGATTCACATTCGGAAAGCCGTTCCAGGACCTCAGGAGCAATAGGAGTCGTCTTGCGGGAAGGGATCAGAGAGGGCGTTTCTTTCGGAGTAAGCTGTCTGTTCTTTCTTATCGCCGTGATTCCTCCTCTATGATTATTCAGACAAGGCGGAGTCTATCCTATCCCATTCGATTAAATACGGTTTTGCCTTAGTTACGATTAGCCTCGCAGACAGACTCCTATCAATAAGAGAGTTCAATTCCCTACAATCCCTATACGGCGCTTTGTGGACGGTTTGTGGACGGTTTTTAGATGTTTTTGGTGAGCGTAACTTACTGTAATTTAATAAAAAAGAAAGTGGACGGTAGGGGATTCGAACCCCCGACTTCCACGTTGCGAACGTGGCGCTCTCCCAGCTGAGCTAACCGCCCATATGTGACGCATTGCGAAAAAACACCGTGGAACTATCCCTATTTTACCGTGAACGGCCTAAAATTTCCATTTTTCCTTATCAGTGACATCCTCCTGCCAAACTGCTGTTGCAGTTATGATGGCGGTTTCCCTTTGGGAACAGCACTGGCTTGAATACGGCACAGGCGAAGTTGAGTCCCCGCGGGGACAGACCGTACCATGCTCATGAGAAATCAATTACGGCGGCTTGATAAAAATAGTTTTATTTTCTACTGGAAACCGGTCTTCTGGCATAGGTCTTACTGCACATCTCCGCCGGAGGTGCACCCCTGAATGCGACTCCTCTGAGCGTTGAAATTTTCTTCACCTTTCCGTGATAATATGATGAACTGGATATGTACTTGACTCCAGTAGCCTCTGTATATAGTATTAATAGCATTATTTGTGATCGAAGACTACCCGTTGAAGTCCTGGAATTTGGAAAACGTTTTGCCACAGAGCATGCGTATAGCAGTACTTGCTAGCTTTACGCTGCCCTGAAGTCTCAAAATGATTTTCGTATGCACGGCGCCACGACTTGCAAAATAACTCGTTTTTATCGATGCAAATACAGCGTGATATGCATCAGGAGGATATTGATGAAACTGAAGAGCTCTCTCGTCTTTCCAAAAACCGTTGCTCTCCTCGTCATGATTGCCGAAATCGTTCTATTGTCGAGCTTCAGCTTTCACACAAAAGCGTACGCTGAAGAACCGGCTATATCAAAAAATGCCGTTGAGATACTCTCAAAAATCTCTCAGGCAATGGTTGAGATAGTGGCGGCGGCTAAACCAGGAGTAGTAAATATATCATCAACGCAGCGGATAAAGACTCCGGGGGTACCATCCCCGTTTTTCAATGACCCATTATTCAGGAAATTTTTTGGGGACGAGTTTGGGTATCTCGACAGGCCGAGGGAGTACACGCAGGCAAGTCTTGGTTCAGGAGTCATTGTGGATAAAGACGGTTATATTCTTACCAATAATCATGTCGTACAGAATGCTGACGAGATAAAAGTAAAACTATCCGACAAAAGAGAGTTTAAAGGGAGAGTCATCGGCGCAGATTCTAAGACCGACCTTGCCGTTATCAAGATAGATTCCAATAACCTCCCTGCGATGAAATTTGGAGACTCTGACAGGCTGAAAGTAGGCGAAACTGTAATAGCGATCGGGAATCCCTACGGATTGAGTCAGACAGTCACATCAGGGATAGTGAGCGCAACGGGGCGCGCGAATGTGGGTATCGCAGATTACGAGGACTTTATCCAGACCGATGCAGCGATTAATCCCGGAAATTCAGGGGGCGCATTGGTGAATGTAAGAGGCCAACTCATTGGGATTAACACAGCGATATTCAGCACGTCTGGGGGTTATCAGGGAATCGGCTTTGCCATACCCAGCAGTATGGCAAAGGCGGTAATGGAAAACCTCATTAAAAAGGGAAAGGTCGTCAGGGGATGGATGGGGCTGTCTGTGCAGCCGGTAACGCCCGATCTCGCAAAACAATTCAAGATTACTGAAGAAACGGGTGCACTTGTCAACGATGTTACTGAAAACGGCCCTGCTGAAAAGGGGGGAATAAGGAGAGGTGACGTTATTGTCGCGTTTAACGGCAAAGAGATCGATGAGCCTTCAAACCTCAGGAGCATAATTGCCAATACACCCCCGGGCAAAGTGGTAACAGTGAAAATCCTTCGCGCGGGCAGACCTCATGCCATGAACATTACCATTGCCGAGCTGCCTGCGGACAGGAAGCAGCTGTCCGGAGAATTGGATAATCTCCTCAAAGGAGTGCATGTCCAGAGTATCACGCCTGAATTACAGACAAGCCTTGCTATTCCAAAACAGATGACCGGCGTTGTCATTAGCAGCGTGGATGAGGACAGCCCCGCCAACGAGTTCCTGGCAAAAAATGACGTAATACTTGAAGTTGACAGGAAAAGAATACAGTCGACGAAGGATTACGAGGCGGTGGTTTCTCAGATTACCTCTGATCAGAATGCACTGCTTCTGATATTCAGGAACGGTGCGACTATCTATCTAACTCTTTCGCCCCGATAAAGAATCGTAGGCCCGCTTCACCTGCTCTGTTGAAGATTCAGCGGCGCGGGATCAAAAATTGGTTTGTGGAACCCAGCATCGCCAAAGCGATCGTGACCGGGCTATTTCTTCGTGGCCCTCTCTTTGGCGTGCTGCACCCGAACCCTCCTGCCGTGCATCACCATGTCATTGATGGCGCTGATGACCTTGTCAGCAAGTTCCGCCGGCACTTCTACAAAACTGAATGTATCAAAGAGTGCAATATTTCCAATCTTCTTCGCCGGGATGTCGGCCTCCGCTGAGATAGATTTGAGGATATCACCCACTTTTATTTTGTCTTTTCGACCGATAGTCATGAAGAGCCGCACAAAGCCAGACCGGTAAGTCGGCTGCGCCACGGCACGTTCCTCTATATCATCGACCTCATCGTCTCCCAAGACCATGCTAAGGGCCGCAGCAGCAATATCCTGTTGGGAATATTTGGAGAAAAGATCTTCTGCCAACGGAAGATATTCGGTATGCTTTCTTTCCGCGATCACATCCTCAATCTCAGCCACGATCTCCTCTTGTCTGGCCCGTCTCACCTCGTCCTTGGTCGGCAACCTGGCCTTGTCTATCCTTGTCTTTGCAGTTCTTTCGATGAGCCTCAACTGCCGGTACTCCCGCGGGGTAACAAAGGTTAAGGCTATGCCCGATTTCCCCGCTCTCCCCGTCCTTCCAATCCTGTGGATATACCCGTCTGGATCTTGCGGGATACTGTAATTGATGACATGGGAGACATCAGGAATGTCCAGTCCCCGAGCGGCAACGTCTGTGGCAACAAGGATATCGATATCTCCTCTTTTGAATTTTCCCATAATCTCATCCCTGTGAGACTGGGTAAAATCGCCGTGAATTGCACCGGCATAATATCCCATCTTCTGCAATTTCCCCGATACGTCATCCACTTCCCTTTTGGTGTGGCAGAAGACCAGAGTCAACGAAGGAGCCTCCACATCGAGCACTCGTGTAAGCGCCTTTATCTTATCCTCTTCCCTCACCTCATAGAAGACCTGCTTAATCTTCAGGACAACCATATCAGCCGTATTGACACGGACATTCTTAGCGTCGCGCATATATTTCGTCGCGATCTTACGAATCTCAGCAGGCATTGTTGCAGAAAAGAGCATTGTCTGCCTTTCCTCAGGGATCTCTTTCAGTATCTTTTCGATATCCTCGATAAATCCCATATTGAGCATCTCATCGGCTTCATCAAGGACAACGGTCTTGATTCCTTTGAGGACAAGAGTTTTCCGTTGGATATGGTCTATTACACGGCCCGGCGTTCCAACGACGACATCAACGCCCTTCTTGAGACTCCATATCTGTCTTTCGATGGACTGACCGCCATAAATCGGTACAGAAAGCACCCCCTTGTTCTGGCCAATTTTGTTCAGCTCCTGGGCCACTTGAACTGCAAGCTCACGCGTCGGCACCAGGACAAAAGCATAAGGGGTCTTACCTCTCTTACCCTTCTCGATGATAGGGATGCCAAAAGCAGCGGTCTTGCCTGTACCGGTCTGTGCCTGACCAACGATATCCCGTCCCTCCAAAGCGGGAGGAATTGCGATCTTCTGTATGGGCGTGGGCTCTTCAAAGCCCATATCGGACAGAGAACCCAAGACCGCGTCGGATATTCCAAACTCATAAAACTTCTGGTATGTCAAAGATTCTCCCTTTTATCCCTCATGCTCAAAACGCAGAAGGACCTTGTGAAGGTTGCTTGAGTGAATCGTAGAAGAAAAACTCAGGGTAGTGGTCTCGGCAAGCTACGTATTTGACCTATTCTGACTTTTCAACCTAAAGCTTTTGCGCCTTCTCTTCTGTGCCTCCCTCTGTTTCCTTCTCGTTTTGACAGAGGGTTTCTCGTAGAACCGCCTCTCCTTTAAATCCCTAAGCAGGCCGTCTCTCTGGAGTTTTCGTTTAAGGAGCTTTATCGCGCCTTCAACATCATTACCGCTTACCTTTATCTCCAATTGCCTGAATTCCTTCCGCCTCTGTCAAACCCTCTCCTCCCGCTGCCGCCGGTTCTAGGTCTGTCTGTTTGAGGCCGTGCTTCATTTACGGTAAGCGTTCTGTCCTGCAGAGAGGTGCCATTGAGGCTTGCAATTGCCTTTTCAGCGTCGGTATCAGATACCATCTCAACAAAACCGAATCCTTTTGAACGTCCGGTTGCTCCGTCGGTTATGATCTTGACCGATTCGACTTCTCCAATTCCGGCAAACAGCCCTCGTAAAGTTTCTTCGTCCACCTTGTACGAAAGATTGCCGACATACAGCCTTTTACTCATCTTCTGTTCCCTCCTAGGTACATATATTCCATTTATGAATGGTCTCTTGCTGATCTAAAGCTTTTCACCCTGAACTCAACCTTTGAGGAAGAAAGAGGGAAAGGCTACATTACACTCATTTCATAGCCTCAAGCAGTTAAAAGCTTCAAAGTCACGTTACTATGACACACACAAACGAAAATGTCAATACGTCCTGCAAGCAAAATAGTTTGCCCCCTAGTCTAGCGAAGCGTTGCCGAAAATATGTCTAAAAGTCTCATTTACTTGAGTGACATACAGAGAGAATGAAATACAATGGGAAAATATCTACGATTGACTTCGCCTGTTCCACGTGAGGGCCTGCGCCTGGAGACGTCAGATGCATCAAGGCTCAGAATTATCTTTATCCTTCACACCACTTCTTGGCGTTCTGGAACATCCTGAGCCACGGTGAAACTGTGAGGGTATCCCTCCATTCTTCGGGTAGCCATGCCCACTGCCATGGCAAAAATGTTCTCTCCGGATGCGGCATGATAGCGAGATGCCTTCCATCGGGAGAACAAAGGGCTGCTATGCCGTGAGGGGAGCCATTGGGATTAAAAGGATAGGCTTCGGTTATCTCCCCTGAATCGTCAACATACCTCACTGGGGCAAGCCCTTCTCTCAGGCTCCGCTCCTGGATCTGCTGATCAGGAAAATAAGCCCTTCCTTCGCCATGGGCAACCCATATCCCGAGAGTTGAACCTTCCAACCCGTTCAACATAAGGGAAGGGCTCTGAAGCACTTTGACAGTCAAAAACCGCGATTCGAAGCGGCCTGATCTGTTATGAACAAACCTTGGCTGGAATCTGTTCTCTATCCCCTCCCAGGGGATCCAGCCCAGAAGAGCCATAAGCTGGCAGCCGTTACAAACGCCAAGGCTGAAGGTATCTTCCCGGTGATAAAAGCTCTGAAACTGTTCGTGTACACTTTTCTTAAACCTTATCACGCCAGCCCAGCCTTTTGCTGAATCTAATACATCCGCGTAACTGAAACCACCCACAAACGCGATCCCTCTGAAATCCTCGAGGGTTATCTCACCCTTGAGGAAATCGGTCATAGTAATATCCCACACCTCGAATCCTGCGTGATAAAAGGCCGAGGTCATCTCCCTGTCTCCGTTACTCCCTTCTTCGCGGATTATCGCGACCCTCGGCTTATCCGGTCTGTCGACGATTTCTTGTGGTGTCGATTCGGGCACAAAGGATAGATGAAAAGAAGGGCCTTTTCTGTCATAAATATTTTTCCTCTCTTCTTCAACACAGTCAGGGTCTGCCTGCATCTTATCGAGATGATAGCTCGTCTCCTCCCAAACTGCCCTCAGGTACCGCATATCCTCTTTAAGGACAACGGTCTTATTAAACTGCAGCGTTACTGTTTTTTCTGAAAGAGTCTGCCCTATGATTCGGTACTCTACCCCTTTATCTCTGAGGATCCTAGATACTTCTTCCTCATCCTCTAGCTTATATTCCATCACTAGTCCTGCCTCTTCAGCGAATAAGACCGGGATTGCCTCAGAAGGGTTATGATCCAGGTTTATTTCGAGGCCACAGTTCCCTGAAAAGGCCATCTCGAGAAGGGCCACGACGAGCCCGCCGTCACTCACATCATGCCCTGATAGGATGAGGCCCTCTTCTATGAGGTTTTGAGCTGCCCTGAAGGACTTTCCCAATAGCTGAGGGTCTTCGATATCAGGAGATGCATTTCCGATTCGGCCGTAGGCATGGGCAAGGGAAGAGCCTCCGAGTCTGTGTTTACCTTTTGCCAAATCCACGAAGAGCAGTCTGCTCCGACCCGGTCTTTTTATATCCGGGGTTATAATCTTCGTGATGTCAGGACATGTGGCATATGCTGAGATCACCAGTGTTCCGGGTGCTTTGACAATCTCACTGGATTCTCCTTTCGCCACGACTGCTGCCATTGAGAGACTATCTTTTCCCCCGTCGACCGCTATCCCAAGTTCCAGCATAATATTGCTCATAGCGACTGCCGCGTCATAGAGGGCAGCGCCTTCCCCTGGTAATTTTGCAGGCCACATCCAGTTTCCTGAACATCGTATATCCTCAAGGGCGCTGATTTTCGCCCACACGATATTGGTAATCGCTTCGGCAACGCTCATCCTGGCCATAGCAGCAGGGTCTATCAAACCCTTGATAGGTTGCTCTCCCACCGCGATCACCCCACCGGTCAAGCCGAAATGACTCTGCGCAATCACGGCTACATCAGAGACGGTAAGCTGTAAAGGACCGGCACACTGCTGTCTCGCAATGAGGCCTGTCACGCTCCTGTCTACTTTATTGGTGAGAAATCTCTTTGAGCCTACAGAGAGGAGTCTGAGGACCCTCTCTAAGGCCTTCTTTACCGTAAGATCATCGGGCAGCGTGAGTGCCCTGAGTTGGGGATTGATCCTCTTGAAGGTAAATGTCTTTTGCGGCATATCCCCCAGAACCATTTTTAGGTCGAGGTTGACAGGAGTGCTTCCGTTCTTTTCATCATAGAGAACGATATGCCCATCACCGGTTATCTGTCCCACAATTGCACAGGGCACCTTCTCCCTGCCGCATATCTCTTTAAACATCTCAGACTTCTTCGGCTGTATCAAAAGGGCATTGGATTCCTGGTACTCAGCACCCCAGATCTCTAGGATGGAGAGGGTATTGTCTCCCAGCGGTATTTTCCTTATCTCTATCTTTGCTCCTGCCGGGTATATCAGTTCCTTTATTACATTACAGTTTCCTCCGGCACCCTGGTCATGAATGCTGATTATGGGGTTGTCGTTCCCGAGTTCAATACAGGCGCGGATGACCCTGTTCAGTTTCTGCTCCATTTCTGCGTCACCACGCTGCACTGCGTTGAAGTCGAGTTCCTCGATGTTTTCCCCATGGATCATACTCGATGCGGCACCACCCCCTATGCCAATTCTGTAGGCAGGACCTCCGATCTTTACAACGAGCATGCCCTTTTCAGGTTCACCCTTTTTTACATGCTTTTCATCCATCTGCCCTACACCGCCGGTAAACATAATAGGCTTTATCCATTCCCTCCTCTCTCCATGAGGAAGTCTCATACCGAAAGACCGTGTAAAACCCTGTATCACTGGTTCTCCGAATTTGTTTCCGTAGTCTGACGCACCGTTGCTCGCCTCGATCTCGATCCTGAGCGGAGACGCAAGGTTCTTCGGATACGGGAAGGAATCATCTTCCCAAGGCAGATGGTAACCAGGGATCTGGAGATTCCCGACACAGTATGCTGCAGTTCCTGCAATGACAAGCCCACCCCTGCCAACCGCCTGAACGTCTCGTATCCTCCCCCCCGTTCCTGTTTCTGCCCCTGGGAACGGTGCAACACCACTGGGAAAATTGTGCGTCTCGGCAGTGAAGAGAATATGGTATGTCAGGTCCTTTTCCCTGAAAGGGGAAGGTCTGCCCGGTAAATCGGGGATGATCGTCCGAATCCGGTATCCTTGTATGGCACTTGAGTTATCCCCGAATGCTATGACGCTGTTGTTAGGGTTTTTCTTATAGGGCTCTTTTATTATTTCCATGAGGGTATGGGAAATCTCC
>DMNE01000100.1 GCA_003453735.1 Nitrospiraceae bacterium
TTTCGTTGAAGTAGGAAGGACCCCAGGTGCATTATCTTAAGCAGCTACCTCCTTTTGGTCAAGAGATTTCTGTTGTAAAGAGAGGGCGAGTTTCGGGATTTCCCTGTAGCCCTTCACGCGTCTGAATTTCTTCTCTGCTCGTAAGAGGGCAGCGACTGCCCACCTCTGAACCATGTCACCTCCTCTCCAGCGTTTGACTCTTTCGGTAATTGCGCGAGTCACCGAGAAACATGACTCTATGGGGTTTGTTGTCGAGACGGTCTTTCGCAGAAGTCCTGTAACACCGAGTCTATGTACCATCAATGTTTCCTCAAGCCCTTCTTTTAGCGAGGCTGCAGCGCTGGGGTTCAGTTTCTCCAGATACCTCACGGTCAACTCAAGCGATTTCCTGGCCTCATCGTACCCCGTCATATTGTAGGCGGCGGCGATGCGGGCATCGATGGCTGGCTGGTGTTCCTTGGGAAGATGCTCACGGACGTTTCTCCGTTTATGCTGTTGACATCTCTGCACTGCCGCTTCACCGCCAAAGATTTTCGCAACAGCTGATCTCAGGGCCTTTGAGCCGTCAAGGACGAATAGGTAATCTTTCCCGGTGTCCAGCCCCCGCCGCACCATGTCTTCAAGAAGACTCGTGCAGACTGTGGCATTCTCAGTCGCCCCCTGCCACAGCCCAAGGACATGCTTTCTGCCGCCTTTATCAAGACCCAACGCTACCACAAGCAGCTGCCCCTTAAACTCTATGCCGTCAATAAATATGGCAACGAGTTCAGACCCCGAAAGATCTCTTTCCAGAAACTCCCTCATCTGCTCAGCCGTGGCCTGCACGAAATGCCTGCTGACGCTTGATTTCTTTATCCCATAGCCCTGCATCATGCTCTCTACCGCTTCCTCATAATGGCGACTCGATATGCCAAGAATCATATGCTTGAGCACCGAGCCCCTCATGCCCTTGGGATTCTTCAACGCACTATAGGTAGTAAGCGGAATCTCCTTGTTATCCTTGCCCCGTAGCCGAGGCCGTTCTATCAGCACCTTCTGCCTGTCATAATACACGGGGCTGATATCGCTACCCCACCAGTTGGCCCTCCTGAGAGGATTTTTTGAATCCTTCGGCCCCGCGATCCTCTCGCATTCTGAATGCATTGCCGCCGACATCAACAGAAGTCCTGCCTCCTGAGATAACTCCCTGATCACATCCGGTATACTCTCGATCACATCGGCCACGGGCAAGGGAAGCTCCAACAAAACCCCTCCTTCCCTAATCTCCCTGACCCTCCCATTTGCCTTTTTCCCCATCTTGCGGTATCTTTTCTCCATAGAAACGACCTCCTTTTAGTCTTTGGTGTGGTAATCAATTCTAATCGGGGGTCGTTTCCTACTTCAACAACTTACAGGGGCGTTCTTCTCGTTCTTGGCACCGTCCATTGCCTTAGGTAGTAATACTTGTCCAAGGCAAGAGCAATAGAAAATGTGAAGAACAGCTTCCATTTGGAAGAGGCAGTGACACAAGAAATTCCTGCCTTAAGTGGTATCATTATGTTTGTACTATCTACGCAATCAATGGCCTTCACTGCCGAAATCATTTTCTCGACAAATTCAACCCTCCCGCTTACGCATCTGGGTGGTGCGGAAGTTATGTGCATTAATGTCGGATTGGTATTAATTTCCCAGATCTGCAGTTTCTCGTGAAGGATGCTATAGTCAATACGACCGTAATTTATTCCTGCCAGTTGGGAAATTGCATTCAGCTGACGCTCATGCGGGTTGNNCGTTTGTCAAATAATGCCTTTCCTCATAACGTTCTACCTTCTTTTTCGCAAGGCTGGCAACACTTTTTAGCATCCATCCTTGACCAAACATCATATGTTGAGGGACAATACGGTCTCCAACGATGTAAGCTGAATATTTTCGAAAGACGCCTTTCAAGTCGGCGGTATCACAGAATTCTATCATAACCTTATCTTTCAGCCCTTTTCCCCGTCGTGAAAACTCGTCTATTGCCAGGTCTAACTCAGCCTGGGTTTCAATCAGCGGCGTGAGACTTCCTTGATGGTCGTTTTCGCCTCGGATGAAGACGGGAAATTGCTTTGGCACCTGGCATTCTGTAAGCCGATAGATGTTAAACCTATTAAAGCCCTGTTCATATAGCGTCCGTAACAGTTTATATCTCCGCATTGATCGCGTGGGATGGTTAAGAAGCAGAATCCCTCTGTCAACGCTGGCAAGTTCTTCCCATAGTCCAGAACAAATCTTGCCTTGCTCCTGAGACAAGCGCTCAATATCAGAAAAAATATATGTTCCCTGTTTAAAGGATCTACTGTATGGTAAAGATTCATATGATAAAATTTTTATTCTGGGGAGGAGCTCCTTTGCCCAATCATAGACAAATGATCTTATGGTATATGCATGTTTCTGGGTAACAAGGTAATAAATCATCAGTTTATGTGTCTCAGTCAAATGATCGTTTTCAGAACACATTCACGGAGAAATTGATACTAAAAACAGTTGACACTTGAGATTGCGTGTCCACGTTGCTATCGATTATNNATAATAAAGGACAAGCCGGAGTACTTTCCAACGGGCAACGAGCTAAACTAGGCCGGTTTTGCCGGATAGCCCGCATTCCGCTCCGGCATACTTTCACCACGGGTAAACTCCGTGGAACCTTGCGTTGTCTTAGATATGATATATTCATCCACTTGCACTTGCCACGACCTTCAGAAAGAAGCAAGAAATGTATTGTATCTTGGCTACCTATAACCAGAAGGGGAGACCAAGCAATCCAGGCGAACTAATACCGCTCAGGTTTGCTTTCACTGCCTTTTCATCGACTTNNTAAGAATTTCTTTATACGTTCCACTAAGCACTTCAAGATATTATATAGTTTAAGAAATTCGCACTGATACTGGCTCACTTGAAAAGCTGATACATGCTTACTATCTTTGGATAAAGAAAAGCAGGGACAAAAAGTACCATAAAGGTGACCTCAAGTCCCCTCATGACTTCTTTGACGGAGGGTTTTCCGTTAAAGGCGACTGGTATCCATTTTACAGCTTCCAGCCGTCTTCCCTCTAA
>DMNE01000124.1:0-5967 GCA_003453735.1 Nitrospiraceae bacterium
CGCACCTTTTCGATAGCAGACAACACTGGATAGCCAGACGCAAAAACGATTGGACAGGGGGTGGTCATTGAGGTGATCAGCGACAATAAGAAGTTTTCCGACTCTGACGCCATAGGGGCGTCGCTGAGATATTAGAGAGCGGTTTTCCTTGCAATCGGCCTTCTTATCCATCCTGCGAGGCATTGTCTTTCTGGCAAGCTGCCTATTGTTTATCCTTTCCTGTTCCCATGAAAACCGCCTGAAGGGCTGTGTCTACTACAGGCTCAATGCCAACCCTTCCACCCTCGATCCCGCCTTGATCGTTGACGTTACGGGCGGCACAATTTCCGCAAAGCTCTTTAATGGTTTAGTAAGGCTGGATGAGAACCTCAATATTATCCCCGATATTGCTTATAAGTGGATCGTTGCCAAGGATGGCCTGACTTACACATTTTACATCCGGCGAGGAATAACTTTCTCTAATAATAGGCAAGTTACTGCTAATGACTTCAAGTATTCCTTTAAAAGAATACTAGACCCAGAAACGCGCTCACCCAATACTTGGGTCCTCGAGAAAATAGCAGGTGCAAGGGAGTTTATGGAGGCAAGCAGTAGCGATGTTTCAGGTATAAAGGTCATAGATGACCATACCCTTCGGATACGCTTGGAAAAACCCTTTTCTCCCTTTCTCTATCTCTTGAGCATGTCTGCAGCCTATGTTGTGCCAGAGGAAGAGGTGAGGAGGTGGGGATCAGACTTCTCAAGTCATCCCGTGGGCACAGGACCATTCATACTCGAAGAATGGTTGCAGAACAGGGAGCTACGCCTTGAGAAAAGGAATGGCTACTTTGATCACAGAGCACAGGTAAAAGGTCTCGTATATCGAATCATTCCGGAGGATTTAACCGTCTTGACAGAGTTTGAACTGGGAAACCTTGATATAATGGCAATCCCTGCTTCAGCATTTGCAAAGTACCGGAACAACGCGAAATGGCAAAGCCTCATCACAGAGGTGAGAGGACTCAATACCTACTATCTCGGTATGAACTGTTCACGGCCGCCCTTTAACAATCGCAATCTAAGAAAAGCAATGAATCTTGCAATCGATAGAAGGAAGTTATTGACCTCCTTCTATGAAAACAGAGGCCGACTTGCAGTAGGCCCTGTCCCTGACATACTTAGGAAATGGGATGCACCTGAAGCATATGAGTATAATCCTGAAAAAGCGGGAGAGATTGTCAGGGAAGAGGGATTGACAGGAGTTAGCATATCCCTTTATATCACAGCTGAGCAGGAAGTTGTGGATATGGCGGAGTTCATTCAGGCTTATCTGAAAAAGGTCGGATTAGACGTAAGGATCAAACAATTGGAATGGAGTGCGTATAAGGAGGCTGTCAATAAGGGTGAAGCGGACATGTTCTGGCTAAGTTGGTGGGCAGATTATCCAGACCCGGAAAACTTTCTGTTTCCCCTTTTCCATTCTTCGAACTTCGGATCTGCGGGCAATAGGGCGAGATACAGGAATCCTGAAGTGGATCGGCTCATCGAACTGGGGCAGGCTGCCCGGCACGAAAAGGAGATACGTAAGTATTATGAACAGGCGGAAAGACGAATTGTTGACGATGCACCGTGGGTCTTCTTCTGGCATAAAACCGACTATATGCTGAGACAGCCATGGATTAAGGGCTACCAAATATATCCAATATACAGCATGGATAAAGGTACTGATATCGCGATCAATGACGGCCAAAAATAAATCTATTTTTGAACAAATCGTCTTGTGGCCTACTGCCACGCATCGAGTGCTGCGCAGAAACCGGACTTGAACGTTAAGGGAGTGCATAGAACTGCTGGACACGATAAGATTGTCTCATCCCTTTTTTGTTGCGCACCAGCGTTTTAGCTTTTTTCCGAAGTGGACTTGAATTTCCCGGTTACATTTGATAAATTATAAAATTAATTTAAAAATAGGATTAGGGAAACCACTGGAGGTACTTTTTTTAGCATTTTCAATTAATTACTACCAGGTCCTAGCTTTAGAATGCGCAAGCTACAGCATCGCTCAGGGCGACTTCGCTACCGTAGCGCCATTGAACTCTCTCGTCAGATATCGATTTAAATCGAGGAGACTAGAAATGACAGCCAATTTGCAATGGAGCAATTTCAGCCGGATAGTTTTTTATTATGGTTTTTAGCTCGCCTGTTTTTCTTTTTCTATTTTTGCCACTTGTCTTGACACTCGTTCTCATTGTCCGCAGTTTGAAAGCGCGCAATGTCTTGCTGCTCATATTCAGCCTTATATTCTACGCATGGGGAGAACCGATTTTCATCTTTCTCGCGCTCGCCTCGACGCTCATGAATTACTTTCTGGGGCTCTGGGTGGAGCACAGCGATGAACCTGCACGAAGAAGATCCGCCGTCGCGTTGGCGATCGTACTGAACATAGGCATTCTCGCTTTTTTTAAGTATGCTGACTTCGCTGTGGGCAACTTCAATGCTTTGCTCGCAGCATTCCGTTACCGCCCGGTGGCCTTGCCTCATGTGCTTCTGCCCGTTGGTATCTCGTTTTTTACGTTTCATGCGCTCTCCTACGTCATCGACGTATATCGCCGTAAATGGACGGCAGCAAAACATCCTGCAGACGTAGCTCTCTACATTTTTTTCTTTCCCCAGATGATTGCCGGGCCGATTCTACGCTGGAACGCGATTGCACCGCAGATCGCGAAGCGCGTGATTGCGCTCCCTGAGTTTGCGGAAGGGATCCGTCGGTTTATCGGAGGCTTGGCAAAAAAAATGATTGTGGCCAATGTGGTTGCTATTCCCGCGCGGGATATTTTTGCTTTGCACGCACGCGAATTGACACCATCGGTGGCCTGGTTTGGCGTACTGTGCTACACACTGCAGATTTACTTCGATTTTTCGGGTTACTCGGACATGGCGGTCGGCCTCGGCAAAATGTTCGGCTTTGAGTTTTTGGAGAATTTCAATTACCCGTATATATCTCAATCCATTAGGGATTTTTGGCGTCGTTGGCACATTTCGCTTTCCACGTGGTTCCGTGATTATCTCTACATTCCACTGGGTGGCAATCGTTGCTCCACAATGCGGAATTACGTTAACCTCATTACCGTCTTTTTTCTCTGCGGCCTATGGCACGGAGCTAGCTGGCCGTTTGTCCTTTGGGGCTTGTATCACGGCCTCTTTCTCGTTCTGGAAAAAACGCAGTTCGGCAATCTTTTGGAGAAGATGCCGCGTCCGTTGCGGCACTCTTATGCCTTGCTTGTGGTGATGTTCGGCTGGGTCTTGTTCCGATCCGACACCGTTTCTCAGGCGATGAGCTTTTTCAGCATTATGCTCGGCCTTGGCCATGTGTTCACTAGTGCGCAACCCTTAGCGCGCTACGTGACGAACCAGGTGCTGTGGTCCATTGGCATCGGTATCTTGCTTTCCACCCCGCTCTGGCCGAAGATAAAAGACCTCTATGGCAAAATGGTGGAGGTTACGCCCGAACCATTGCAGGCCCCCACGATATTGATAGGTCTTTTTTTGGAAGCACTTCTCATGGTGACGTTGCTGGTGATCTCGTCCGCTTGGCTGGCCGGAGGTACTTACAATCCGTTTATCTACTATCGGTTTTAACGAGAGTGCCAAACTGATGCGTGAGAGGAGAGGCGCTTCAAGTTCGGTTTTCAGATAGGATTGCTCATGAAGCCCCCTGCAGCTTTTGATAAGGTGAACTGCGGCGTGTCAGCTTTGCTGGCTGTGGTCTTTCTTATTGGGCTCTGCCTACCGACGGTCGATTCCTTATTCGATGTGGACAAGGCGCCGTGGGTGAATGAAAATCGCGCACCTGCCAAGTTTCCCCAAGTCACTCTGAGTGTACAGAGTCTGCGCGCTCTGCCGGCTGGATTGGAGGCTTACTACCATGACCATTTTGGTTTCCGCAAACGACTTATCCGGTGGGATAAGAAATGGAAATACGAGCTCTTCAAGGAAGAGACCTATCCCGATGTGATGATGGGCCGCGACGGCTGGCTCTTTTACACGGCCCAACAAATGGTCGAGCATTTTCGCGGCATAAAAACATTCACACCAGAAGAATTACGAAACTGGCAGTCCTTGCTGGAGAAACGGCGTGATTGGCTGGCCTCACGTGGAATCAAATATGTGTTTGTGATTCCCCCGGACAAGCATTCGATCTACCCAGAGTACCTACCGGATTGGTTGACTAAGGTGGGGCCGACCAAACTAGATAAATTGATCGCCTATATGAAGGAACACTCGACGGTGGAAGTGCTGGATCTAAGGCCAGTCTTGATGGCGGCAAAAAAAACGGCTCGCACATATCTATACAGCGATACGCACTGGAATTCCTACGGTTCTTTTATTGCCTATCAGGCTTTGATGCGCGCGCTGGCACTGCAATTGCCCGGCTTGGGCGCACCGTTGCCGTATGAGGCCTTCCAACCGACGGTTTTTCAGGAGAAAGGAGGTGATTTGGCGCGAATACTCGGACAGAAGATGCCCGACAGAGTGGGGGTCGTGTTGTATCCGCGCCCGCCGCTACAATTGCCGGAACCCGAGGAAGATATTAACATTTTCGTTAAGAAGTGGAATAAAGATACCCTGCCGGTCTATACGGAAAATCCAGCCAGAAGGTATACACTCCTCTGCTTCCATGATTCGTTTGCAATGAGCTTGACACAGCTCCTCGGCTACCATTTCAAACGGACCGTTTACATTTGGCAATACAACTGGAACAAGCAACTCATCGAGAGACAAAAACCTGACGTCGTCGTTGACGAAATCCTAGAGCGCTTCGTTAACGACATGGATGTCAGAAAACTGATGAAGGACGATGGATTATCCTGATTTTTCGCGTTGGTCAGTGACAGCGCTTCCCTCTTTCAGCATGGCTTTTTTCAAAAAAATTCTGTCAGTCAGAAAGAATACCGTTTGCGTGATAATTTTTTTATGTTATCAATTTCTCTGCTGATATGAAAAGCATACTGCTGGTTTGGCACGCAGCAGATTAAAGAGGCATTTTCGCAAATCAAAAAGAAGAGATACTAAGCTTTCTTTATTGGTAATCGGTTTATAAAAACAGTCATGCATCCCCAACTAAAAGTTTGGGGATGCATGCCCCTACCTAAACCAGTGAAAGCTAGTGGAGCGACGGTATTTTTTGGCATAATATTGCCATTGCCAGATATTGGAGAGGCGCACAAACGTAGCATCGCTTTCAGGTGCACCTGCTATGAATGCCGAAATGCCGACAAGGGGTGTTACGAGGCACAATAGTTATACGGTTGAGACAGTTGTTGCGTGAAGCATGCCAAATGCATCGTTGGCAGATACATGCGATGCGCATGCGAATAGATCACCGGTGAAAACCTTGGGCCGGGCCGGGCCAGAGACCAAAAAGTCGAGGCTTAGCTCAAGAAAGGAGTTCATTTGCAGTGCCGCTTGATTTGTGCACTTAGCGGTGAAAAACTCAATTTATCGCTTCTCTTTCTGGGCGGAGATCCTGAGATGAAAAGCGTGATCTGCTTTCAAGGAATTTCTTTGGAATTCTTCGGAGCTAAAGACCGCTTGCGTCCAGAAAGAGCATCCGGATCATTAAGGCAATCCAGGTAGGTAGGCAGAGAAGACTCTGTTATTAAAACGCAGGATAAGAAATGTGTTCTCCAGAGAATAGAAAACATCTTGGGGCTCGATAAAAGAGAGTCGTCTGGCGATCCAGATAAGAAAGGACCATGAATCCCCTCGAAATTTATAAGCTTTTGCCGAAGACAAATTGCGGTGAATGTTCTTCAAAAAAGTGTATGGCATTTGCAATTTATATCCAGATCAACGCTGATGCGCTCGATGAGTGCAGGTATATAGATTTAGAGACCCGGGAGAAAATAAGGGAGAAACTCATACAAGGTGACTGGCGCGATGATCTGATCAAGTCCCTCACGGGGCAAGTTTCAAAGCTGAGCTTTC
>DMNE01000124.1:6009-22644 GCA_003453735.1 Nitrospiraceae bacterium
ACTCCTTCTTCATTACGTGAGAACCAAAGGGAGGGGAGAGTTCACTGGCAAATGGATTTCATTTTCAGAACTCCGAGGGGGTTTTGTGAAGACGTCTTCTTTCCTCAGGGATTGCGAGGAGCCGTTGAGAAGACTGATGGATGAGAACCTGAAGGGAGTAACGGTACTCTTAAATCGGTTAGGCGGTCATTCAGTAAGCGGTTACCCAGCCGACGCCGCATGGGCCATAGACCTGCTCCCAAAAGTGAGGAGTCTCATACTCTATCGCTCAGCGGATGATGACTTCCCTTCATCGCTGACTATTTTATTTGATAGTGTTACTGGACAGTTTCTCGACGTAGAGTCGATAGTCTTTCTCTGCGAAGGACTCGTGCATACCATAACGGGAATGCTCAGGAAGCCTCCTCATGTCTCAATTCATCAAGAAAGCTGATAACCTTTTCCTTTATTTCGTCCCTTGCCCTTCTGAATTCATTCATTATCTTCTTCTCTGAGCCGATTGTACCAACAGGGTCTTTGATGGGCCAGTAAAGGCGTCTCAGCTCAGGGGGAGTCCATGGACAGGCCTCCTCAGCATTGCCGCAGAGGGTTATAACGACGTCCATTGTTCTTAAAAGGACTTCATCGACCTCCTTTGATTTCTGGTTTGAGATGTCGATCCCTATCTCCTTCATTGCCGAGACGGCCCGCGGATGCAGACCGGCAGCGATAAGTCCCGCACTATGAACTTCTAGCCTGTCTTTTCCGAATTCTCCTGCAAAGCCTTCGGCCATCTGGCTTCGACAGGAATTTCCAGTGCAGAGAAACAGTACTTTCAACCGCTTATCTGTCATCTTAATATCCCTTGATCATGATATCCACTGCATCTTTAGGGGCTGACGCGTGTGACATGAGGGTTTCAAGCTATCTTGTATTCACCTCTACGCCCTTAAACGGCCACCCGTGTTTTTTTAAGTTCTCCCCTGCAAACACAAGAGCGAGAGAGGTATTTGACCGCGTTAGTATGTTTATAGTAACATAATAAATAAATGTCAAGCAGAAAAGGAGGCTACCCTTGCCAATTTATGAATATGTATGTAATAGCTGTAACACAACTTTTTCGCTGCTGCAAAGAGTTGGCTCATCTGAAAAGCATAGTATTTGTCCGGGGTGTGGGTCACAGGATGTAAGAAAGAAGCTTTCACCGTTCAGTTGCTCGAGTCTGGGAAGCGGTTTTCCCTCCTCTTCCTCGCCCTCTTCCGGCTTTAGCGGCGGAGGTTGAGGCATCTCGTCCTGCTNNACACGATATCATCCATACATAGCAATAAATCAATAAGGAGAAAATAAAAAAGGCGCGGTGCCATACCCGCCTTTTTTATTCATGTGAGCAGAGTTTCAAGGAGTGCTTGGTTTTTGTTTGAGTCATCTTTATCTATGCCGGTTAGGGAAGGTCTCATTGATTAACGGCCGGCAAAAGAATTAAAATCTCTCCTCTAGAACTAGTGAGAGGATCTCTTTTTTGCAATCGAGGAGTGAAGGGAAGAAGCCCCGAAAAAGGATTAAGAATTTAGTGATATGTGCCGTCACATTACAATCTCGGTGCTGTTACAGATGGTTTTAAAGGACAAAGAATGAGTTTCTTCAACAGGCTGAAGGAAGGACTTTCGAAGACACGGAAGGGCCTCATAGAAAAGGTCGAGACGGTTTTCAAGGGGCGAAAGATCGATGATGAGACCTTGGAAGAGCTCGAAGAGGCTCTTATCGCTGCAGATATCGGTCTTAAGGCATCTACTGAGATCATCGATTTTCTCAGGGAGAGGGCAAGAAAAGGCGAGATAACCAGTGTACAAAATGTCAAAGACTATTTGAAAAAAGAGATGTCAGCAATGCTCGGTTCTCCCAGGCCGCTGGTGGTCTCCGGAGAGAGGCCGTTTGTCATCCTTGCTGTTGGCGTGAACGGGGTCGGAAAGACAACGACCATCGGCAAGCTCTCAGCCAGGTTTATCTCCGAGGGGAAGTCAGTACTCCTTGCCGCTGCTGATACATTCAGGGCAGCTGCCATCGAGCAGATCGAGATATGGGCAAAGAGAACCGGCGCCCAGATCGTGAGGCACCAGAACGGTTCGGACCCTGCTGCCGTCGCCTTTGACGCACTAGGTGCCGCGAGGGCCCGAAATATTGATGTTGTGATTGTGGACACTGCGGGAAGGCTTCATACAAAAAGTTCTCTGATGGAAGAGCTAAAGAAGGTACGGCGCATTATCGATAAGGCATTGCCAGGTGCTCCCCATGAGACGCTTCTTGTTGTTGATGCGACAACAGGGCAGAATGCCCTGAGACAGGCAGCAATGTTTGATAGCGCTATCGGGGTGACAGGTATCGCCCTTACGAAGCTCGATGGCACAGCAAAGGGCGGAATTGTATTTGCTATTCATAAGGAACTCGGCATCCCTGTCAGACTTATTGGTATTGGCGAGGGTGTTGAGGATCTGCGGGATTTTGATTCTACTGAATTTGTGGAGGCGCTGTTTTCATAAATTCGATCCAGATGGGAAGGGCAGCACTGGCCCCTGTCTCCTTTTTACCTAAGGGTGTGTGGTCGTCTCTTCCGACCCACACTCCGACCACGAGCTGGTCATCAAAGCCGATGAACCATGCATCTGTAAAATCGTTGGTGGTTCCTGTTTTTCCATAAAGGGTTCTTTTGAGCTCCTTCGCCCGCTGGGCTGTACCTTCTTCCACTACTGCGTGGAGCAGTATCTTCATTTCTTGAACATCTGCAGCCGATAGGAGCTGGGTAGTCTCGGGTCTGTGCTCTTCAAGGAGCACACCCTCTCTGTTGAGAATCTTGGCGTAGAGCAGAGGCTTGGCATATTCCCCAGTGGCAAAGGTGTGGTACGCTGACACCATCTCCATGAGCGTGACATCGGATGCCCCGAGTGCTAACGGGAGATAAGGCTGGAGCTTACTCCTTATGCCGAGATCCTGGGCAGTGTCAATAATGGCCTCGATTCCCAATCTGTCGGCAAGGCGAACGGTAGCGGCATTGAATGATTTCGCGATGGCCGTCTTTAGGGTAACCATCCCATGGTATTTGCCGTCATAGTTTTTTGGAGTCCAGAGCTGTCCCGGGCGGGCACCCTTAAAGGAGATGGGACCATCAAGGATTTGATCGCTTGCGGTCATGCCATTTTTGATTGCCGTTAAGTAGACAAAGGGCTTAAATGCCGAACCCGGCTGACGTAGTGCCTGGGTTGCACGATTGAACTGGTTTTTCCAGAAATCAGTTCCTCCAACCATCGCTCTTATTTCGCCTGTCGGAATGTCCATCGCTATCAACGCTGCTTGGACACCATGGGCTACCCGCTTTTCAAGGGATGCAATTCCCTTGGCGACTGCTTCCTCAGCGGCTTGTTGCATCCGGGAGTCTATGGTTGAATAAGCCCTGTACCCTGCGGTATACAACTCATTATTGTATTTCGACTCGAGATCATGCCGCAGCATCTCGATATAATAGGGTGCCTCGTATTTTCGGAAATGGGGAGCAGTCGGGAGCGCCTCTTGCTCAGCTTTCTCATACTCTGCCCTGCTTATGAATTTATAATTCAACATGTCTGTCAGTACAGCGGACCTTCTCTCCTTCGCTCTCTCCGGATTCTTAAAAGGCGAATAAAGCGATGGCGCTTTGGGGAGCGATGCAAGGAGGGCAGCCTCTCCTATAGTCAGTTCGTTTATGGATTTATCAAAATAGGTCTGAGCAGCAGCCTCTATCCCGTAAGCCCTTGTCCCGAAGTATGCCTGATTCAGATACAGCCCGATAATCTCGTCTTTTGTGTAATGCTTTTCTATCTGGATAGAAAGTGCCATCTCCTTTATCTTTCTTTTCATGCTTCGCTCCGGGGTGAGAAAGAGCATCTTTGCAAGCTGTTGTGTTATGGTGCTTCCGCCCTGGGTAATACTCCTCGTCCTGATGTCCTGATAGAGCGCCCTCAGAAGACCGATGAAATCAACGCCGGGATGCGCGTAAAACCTTACATCCTCAATGGCTATGAATGCCTTTTTCACGCGTTCAGGAATCTTGTAATGGGGGATGAACGTCCTCCTCTCCATATAAAACTCTGCCAGGATCCCTCCGTCGTAGGAATACACGAGCGATGACTCGATATGAGGATATTCCTCGAGGGATCTGATTGCAGGAAGGTCAGAGAGGTTCCAATACACAAAACCTCCTGCAATTCCGACCAGAATGGAAAAAAGCAAAAGAACGAGCAGGAGGATTTTAGCGGCGGACAACCGGTAAGAGGCTTTGGCGCCAGGCGGCACGTAAAGGGCGGTGTTTCCTTCTCTTCTTCTTTCTGTCATATTTCTCTATTATAACTTTTTTACAGCTTGCTACCACTAAATTGCTGAGGCAGCTCTAGTGAGGTTTCCCATTGGCAACGGGTGACTTGGATAGGGCTCATTCGCAGAGCGCTTCCTGGAAAGCAACCGCACGGGCGAATGAGGGCTTTCAACACCTGTAGATGACTTACCGCTAAAGGGGCTTTGGTCTCTTTTGGTCATAATTAATGGATGAACGCTGGTCTACCGCGATGCCTAACTCCACCCTGGCATTTTGCTCAGGAGGGAGAACGTGGCGTCTATGAGCGTTCAATTTCAGCGAACGCAAAGAAGCTGGGAGAGTGCGGAACTTGACAAGAAATGGACGCTTATGACTAAATAAAAAGTATTTCTGTTTAGCTCACATGGAAAACGAATATCGTTCTACATTACAGAACCTCAAGTTGAAGACTACGCCTAAGAGACTGGCAATTCTCGAAGTTTTGGCTCAGGAGTCAATTTACCTGAGTCCCGAAGAAATATGGCAGAGGATGAAGAAGAGATTTCAGAAGATCGGCCTCCCGACGATCTATCGGAACTTGGAAGAGCTTTCAGAGGGTCATGTTCTTTCAAAGGTGGTTCTTCCGAATCGCCAGCGCTATTACTATCTATGTAGGAATCAATCCCATCATCACCACTTTGTCTGTCTTTACTGCCGCAAGGTTGAGGACATACATTTCTGCGGCGTCAAGGAGATAGAGGAAGAGGTGAGGAAAAGGATTAAGGGCAGGATATTCTCTCATATCCTACAGGTCAATGGTCTTTGCAGTGAATGCTCACGGTTAAAGAGAGATGGGCATGAGGGCTAAGGCGTCAGGAATACTGGCATTATTTTTTCTCGTAGTTCTCACGTTGCCTTCATGCAAGACAAGGGATACCGCGATAATGAAGGAGAAGAAGATCTCGGTTATCACAAGCCTTTTTCCATTGTACGATTTTGCCAGGAATGCAGCTGGGCAGAAGGCTGTTGTGACCTTGTTACTCCCTCCCGGTGTCGAACCCCACAGTTTTGAACTGAAGCCCGGGGACATCCTGAAGCTAAATGGAGCGGACATCTTCATTTATACAGGGAAATTCATGGAGCCGTGGGTGGATGATGCCTTGGCAGGGATTCATAACCCTAACCTCGTGGTCGTAGACTCGAGTGCGGGTATCCCCTTGCTTTGGGACTCGGGTGAGGATCAGCTGCAGGAACATGACCACAAGGGAAACGAGAGAGGGGCGGATCCTCATATATGGCTCGATTTCTCCAATGCCCAGAGGATGGTCGACACTATCCGCGATGCCCTTGTCAAGAAAGACCCTGCTGACAAGGATTATTATGTGCGTAATGCAGAGACATACAAGGGCAGACTGAATAAGCTTGATGAGAAATTCAAGGCCTCTCTTTCCCACTGCAGAAAAAACCTCTTTGTGCACGGCGGCCATTTCGCCTTTCAGTATCTGGCTAAGCGCTATGGATTGAAGTATCTGTCAGCATACCCTGGCTTCTCGCCGGATGCGGAGCCAACTCCCAGGGAACTGGCGGAGTTAACGAACCGGCTCAAGGAAGAGGGGTTACACTACATCTTTTATGAAGAACTGATACGGCCAAATGTTGCGGAGACCCTTGCGAAAGAGACAGGGGCTCACCTTCTCATGCTCCATGGTGCCCATAATGTCACAAGAGAAGAAATGGAGCGAGGAGTGACCTTTCTATCGATCATGGAAAAGAATTTAGAGAATCTGAGGATCGGACTGCAATGCCAGTAGATGTTGTGGCAGTTAACGGAGTCACGTTCCGATATAATGCTCTTGAAATTTTGAGTGACATATCATTTCATGTAGCGAAAGGCGATTATATCGGGCTTGTAGGTCCTAACGGCTCCGGAAAGACTACATTGATTAAAGCAATCCTCGGTCTTATTCAACCGACAGGGGGAGATATCCGTCTTTTCGATACTCACCTCTCTCAATTTGGCGGATGGCGCAGGATTGGGTATTTGCCGCAAAAACTCGATTCGTTGAATCCTTTTTTTCCAGCCACCGTGAAGGAAGTCGTCGCGCTCGGTCTTCTCGCAAAAAAACGCTTTGTAAAGCGCATCGACAGGAATGACGACCTCGCCATTGACAGGGCTTTGGAGCTTATGGACATAAGAGATATTAAAGAGACTCTAATCGGTCAACTCTCGGGAGGTCAGCAGCAGAGGGTTCTTCTTGCGAGGGCCCTTGTGCACGAGCCGGAGCTTTTGATCCTCGATGAACCAACGACAGCCCTCGACCCCGAAACACGGGAACGATTTTTTACGGTGCTCCATGATCTCAACCGAGAGAAGAAGGTTTCCCTGATCCTCATAACCCATGACATCGGAAGCGTTGGGAAGTATGCATCAAAGCTCTTATACCTTGACAAAAAGGTTATCTTTTATGGCACCTTTTCTGATTTCTGCATTTCTCCTGATATGATGAATTATTTCGGAGAGTTTTCCCAACATCTCATATGCCATCGGCATGACGATATGCGGCTTCCGTAGAAATGGGCATTGGCGAGTTTTTTGGCTACGGATTTATCCAGAGGGCCTTATTAGCCGGATCATGCATTGCACTGCTCTGTTCCCTTCTAGGTGTTTTGCTTGTTCTGAGGCGTCTATCGCTCATCGGTGACGGGCTTGCACACGTAACCTTCGGGAGCGTGGCCTTGGGCCTCCTCTTGAGACTTCATCCCCTTTCCATCTCAATACCGGTTGTTATGGCGAGCTCTTTAGGGATATTGAAATTAACCGAAAAGGCTAGACTCTTTGGCGATGCAGCGATTGGCATTGTCTCTGCAGTCGGTATTGCGTGCGGTATCATCCTGGCGAGCGTAGCTGGCGGTTTTAATGTTGATCTGTTCAGTTACCTCTTTGGTAATATCCTCTCGATCAGCTCTGGCGAAGTCCTGACCGCTATGGTGGTCTCCTCACTGGCAGTGGTTATCATCATATGTTTTTACAACGACCTGCTTTCAGTCTCATTTGACGAGGAGTTTGCAAAGACATCAGGGATTGATACTTCAAGAATCAACACTATACTCGTGCTGTTGACCGCGGTAACAGTTTCTCTTGCCATGAAGGTTGTTGGGATCATGCTAACATCGGCGCTCCTGATCCTCCCCGCGGTGACATCTCTCCAGATCGCAAAGGGATTTAAGCATACCATGGTGCTTGCATTAGTGATCGCCGTGATATCGGTTGTTTGCGGCATATGTATCTCCTTTCTGTTAAACCTTCCGGCGGGCGCAACGGTCGTGCTCGTGAATTTTTTATTTTTTCTTGGTGCTCTCACTCTTAATCGCGTGTTTCTCAAGAAGTGAACCATGCCGTACGGGTCATCGCTGTCTCACGCACCTCGATGAGGTTCACATTGCGGGAACTGTGAGCAGCCCTTCCGTCCTGTGTGTGAATGTGTAAATCGCCCCATAGATTTTGAGGAGCCATAGTGTTTATAATAATGGTCATTCTTTTCGGGGATAGGGAGGCGGCCATGATAGTGAAGGGCAGGGTGTGGAGATTCGGTGACGATGTGGACACCGATGCGATAATTCCCGCGAGGTATCTGAATACATCGGATCCCGCAGAGCTTGCAAAACATGTGATGGAAGACGCAGATAAGAATTTCGCAACGAAGGTCCGAAAGGGTGATATTCTCAGTGCAGGAAAGAATTTTGGCTGCGGCTCTTCCCGTGAGCACGCACCTATCGCTATAAAGGCTGCAGGCATACAGGCTGTCATCGCAAAAAGCTTCGCACGGATATTCTACAGGAATTCCTTTAATATTGGGCTCGCAATCTTTGAATCTATGGACGCATCAGAAAAGATTGGGGAAGGAGATGTTGTTGAGATTGATGCTGACAACGGCATCATCAAAAATATCACAAAGGGTGAGCAGTACACAGCCAAGCCAATTCCCCTTTTCATGCAGGAGTTGATACGGGAAGGCGGATTGATCGAATGGACGAAAAAGAAAGTTAGAGGAGAGGTGGCATGAGCAAGACTTATAAAGTGGCAGTTGTCCCTGGCGATGGAACGGGGCCGGAGGTGGTAGCGGAAGGCGTAAAGGTTCTCCATGCTGCATCAACGAGGTTTGCTTTCTCGCTCAGTTTCAGTCACTTCGATTTTGGCGGTGACAGGTTTCTGAAGACTGGTGAAACCCTGCCCGAAGGTTCGATAGATGAACTTAAGAAATACGATACGATGTACCTCGGCGCCATCGGGCATCCCGATGTGAAGCCCGGTATTCTCGAAAAGGGTATACTGCTGCGGTTGCGGTTTGAACTTGACCAGTATGTCAATCTCAGGCCTGTGAAGCTTTATCCAGGCATCGACTGTCCTCTGAAGGACAAAGGACCTGATGATATTGATTTCGTTGTCGTCCGGGAGAACACCGAGGGGCTCTATGCCGGAGCTGGCGGAGTTCTGAAAAGAGGAACTGCTGATGAGGTCGCTGTGCAGGAATCGATTAACACGCGTAAGGGCGTCGAGCGCTGTATCCGGTATGCTTTTGATTATTGCCGGAAGAGGAATAAGGCAAAAAAACTGACGCTTTGCGGCAAGACAAATGTGCTTACCTTTGCTTTTGACCTCTGGGAGAGGGCTTTTTACGAGGTCGCTAAGGAATATCCTGATATCAAGGCGGATTATGCGCATGTGGATGCGATAACCATGTGGTTTGTAAAAAACCCAGAGTGGTTTGATGTAATCGTTACGGACAATATGTTCGGCGATATCATCACCGACCTCGCCGCCGCTTTGCAGGGCGGGCTGGGCATGGCCGCCAGCGGCAACATNNCCAAGGCGGGATGGGCATTGCTGCCGGAGGCAACATCAATCCGAAGGGCGTTTCTATGTTCGAGCCGATTGGCGGTTCAGCCCCCAAGTATAAGGGGAAGAATATCATCAATCCCTTGGCCGCAATCTGTGCTGGGGCGATGATGCTTGAGCACCTTGGCGAAGATAAGGCGGCAGAGGCTATCGAGGAGGCCGTTATGACCGTTACCGGCACGAAGCTCAACAGTCTGGCTGCGGGGAACATGGGGTATTCCACCNNGAAAAAATAAGTCCTGTGCCGCGGGGTTAATGCTTTGCATAACCTGCGTGGGCAACCGTCAATACTAAAAAACATGACGCGCCCATTCCGCGCTAGGCTGATGCTGTTATCTAACCCGGAAGAATCAATATTAGATCCCAAGTTCTGAATGACTGTTCGTGTACAATTGCGGCTTTGTTGGGTATAATTATAAATTAATATTTAGTGAGCGGGTGTAAGAAAATGTTGAGAGTTGGTTTTGTTGGATGGCGTGGCATGGTAGGTTCGGTGCTCATGGGCCGCATGAAAGAAGAGAGAGACTTTGATTTTGTCGATCCAGTATTTTTTACGACCTCGAACATAGGCGGCAAGGGCCCTGATATCGGCAAGAGCGTGCCGGAGCTTAAGAACGCCTGGAATATCGATGATCTGAAGGTGATGGAGACGATCATCTCATGCCAAGGGGGCGACTACACAAGCGAGATCTATCCGAAGCTGCGCAGCGTCGGCTGGAGGGGCTACTGGATCGATGCTGCTTCGACCCTACGCATGCAGAAGGATGCCATCATCATTCTCGATCCAGTCAATATGAAGGTAATCAAGGATGGCCTAGCGAAGGGGATTAGGAACTACATCGGCGGCAACTGCACGGTGTCCCTGATGCTCATGGCCCTGGGCGGTCTGTGCGAGCGCGGCCTCGTAGAATGGATGAGTGCCATGACCTACCAGGCTGCCTCGGGCGCCGGCGCCCAGAACATGCGTGAGTTACTCAGGCAGATGGGTTCTGCCCACGGCTCGGTCAAGACCCTTTTGGAAGACCCGTCGAGTGCAATCCTCGAGATAGACCGCACGGTTGCTGAGCACCTCCGTTCTGAGGACTACCCGAGGGAGTTCTTTGGCGTACCGCTGGCGTGCTCTCTCATCCCCTGGATCGACAAGCAGCTCGATAACGGTCAGAGCCGCGAGGAGTGGAAAGGTCAGGCCGAGACGAACAAGATCCTCGACCGCGAGGCCAACCCGATTCCAATCGACGGCATCTGTGTCCGCGTCGGCGCCATGCGTTGCCACAGCCAGGCGCTGACCATCAAACTCACCAAAAATGTACCGCTTGGGGAACTGCACGGTATGATCGCGGGCCACAACAGGTGGGTGAAGGTAGTACCGAACCAGCGTGAGATGACCATGCGCGAGCTTACGCCCGCTGCGGTGACCGGTACGCTCACCGTGGCCGTAGGGCGTCTCCGCAAGATGAACATGGGGGCGGAATACCTCGCTGCCTTTACTTGTGGCGACCAGCTTCTCTGGGGCGCTGCGGAGCCTCTGAGGAGGATGCTCCGCATCCTCGTGGAGAAAGAGGAGTCAATTCGGCATGCTTAAGAAAAAAAGCAAATACGTTATAGCAGTGGTGGGCGCAACAGGTGCCGTGGGTAATGAGATGGTTGAGGTTTTGGAGGAGAGAGAATTTCCTGTTGAACGGCTGAGGCTTTTTGCGTCCGAAAGGTCAGAGGGAGAGGCAGTCCGATTTGGAGGAAGCGAGCTACCAGTTGAAACCTTGAAGGAAGATTCTTTTCAGGGTATCGATATAGCGTTGTTTTCTGCTGGTTCCGAACTCTCCCGGATATGGGCCCCGGTTGCGGCAAAATCCGGGTGTGTTGTTGTGGATAATTCAAGCCAATGGAGGATGGATGCCGAGGTGCCCCTCGTAGTACCGGAAGTCAATTCCTCGGATCTGAAACGGCATAAGGGGATTATCGCAAATCCGAACTGTTCCACCATACAGATGGTCATTGTCTTAAAACCGATCCACGATGCAGCGAGGATCAAAAGGGTTGTCGTTACAACCTTCCAGTCCGTTTCAGGAACCGGCAAAAAGGCCATGGACGAACTCCTCCAGCAGACGAGAGCCCTCCTGAATTTCAAAGAAATAAAGACCGATGTCTATCCTCATCAGATAGCCTTCAACTGCCTTCCCCATATCGACAAATTCCTGGCGAATGACTACACAAAGGAAGAGATGAAGATAGCGGATGAGACAAGGAAGATCATGGCTGACTACTCCATACGGATTACTGCAACTGCGGTCCGTGTCCCTGTTTTTCGTGGCCATTCGGAGAGTCTCAATATCGAGACCGAGAAAAAGATGACCGCTCTCGAAGCGAGGGCAGTTCTGTCTGCGGCCCCGGGTGTTGTTGTCTTTGATGCACCCGAAAAAAATGTGTATCCCTTCGCAGTGGGTGTTGCAGGGAAGGATGATATCTATGTCGGACGCATCAGGGAGGATGAGTCCATAGAGAATGGTCTCAACCTATGGATCGTGGCAGACAATCTCAGGAAGGGCGCTGCTCTCAATGCAGTGCAGATAGCGGAGAAACTACTTGAGATGGCGTAATCTCGACCTCCGAGTTTTACAGGGAGAACAGACTCAGCATTTGTGTAGTCGAGATGATATTCCCGCGGCAGGCCTTCGTGGTATGCTGTTTGCGGGACTCTGACTTTCAAGGTTTTTTGCTAGGTGTGGCACAGAAGTTCTCCTCTGCCGACCTGCGGTGAAGAAAACGGAAACGAGAAGCGCTGACTGCATAGTACGTGCTGAGTACGTCCTGCCCATGGATGAAGCGTTCAGGATTGTCACCGATGGCGCAGTTGCTATCGATAATGGCAAGATCCTGGACGTCGGCACAAGTGATGAGATACTCCAAAAATATCATACCGGGAAGATAATCGGCGGACAGAACAGGGTCGTTATACCCGGCTTGGTCAATACCCATACGCACGCGGCGATGGTCTATTTCAGAGGACTTGCTGATGACCTTCCCCTGAAGAAATGGCTTGAGGATCATATCTGGCCCGCTGAATCACGATGGCTGAGTCCCGAGTTCATTTCTGATGCCATAGAGCTTGCCTGCCTTGAGATGTTGAAAGGAGGAATCACTACCTATAATGACATGTATTTTTTCGGAGACGCTGCCGGCATAGTTACGAAGAAAATGGGGATGAGGGCAGTACTCGGCGTCGGTGTTCTTGATTTCCCCAGTGTGGCGGCAAAGACAACTGATGAATATTTTGAAAAGGCCGAAATTTTCGTGAGCAAATGGAAGGGGGATGCCTTGATAAAGCCGGGCATTGCTCCCCATTCCCTATATACCTGCGGTCCTGAAACCTTGAAGAGAGTGAGGAAATTTGCTGATGATTACGACATTCCTATCCACATTCATCTTTCGGAAACTGCATGGGAAGTTCATGAGATACGGGCGAGATATGGAAGAAGCCCAATCAGATACCTTGCCGACATCGGTTTTCTGGATAAAAAAGTCTTGAGTGCTCATTGTGTCTGGCTCGAAGACGATGAGATAGAAATCCTGGCCAACAGCGGTGCAGGAGTTGCCCACTGCATAGAGAGTAACCTGAAACTCGCATCCGGCATAGCGCCCGTAGGAAAGATGCTCAAGGCAGGAATAAGGGTGACCTTCGGGACGGATGGCGCTGCGAGCAACAATGATCTGAATATATTGAGTGAGATGTCGACTGCTGCCAAACTCCACAAGGCTGTTTCCGGTGATCCTACCGTCCTTGATTCAAGGACAGCCCTGCTCATGGCGACCAGATGGGGTGCGGAGGCACTTGGCTTGGGTCAGACAACGGGGAGTATTGAGAAAGGGAAGGCTGCAGATCTTGTGCTCATAAACCTCAATAGGCCGCACCTGACACCAATCTATAATATCTCTTCTCATATTGTTTATTCGGCACGGGCCTCTGACGTAGAGACGGTGATCATTAGAGGGCGAGTGGTAGTTGAAGATGGAAAACTGGTCACCGGCAATGAAAGAGCAATCCTCGATAGGGCAATGAAGTGGGGTGAGAAAATCAAGGGAGTGTTGTGAAGAGGCGTCCTGCTTGAGAGCGTAGGTGGCTCATAATACTCTTACATTTGCTTTTAAATTTATGGGATACTCGGTTGATAGCTTCTCAACTGGATATTTGCCTCTTGTGCTTCTCTTCAAGGGGTGCAGGATGTCGCATTGTCCGACGCCTTTTCCTTCTCGATCTACGGTTCAAAGAAGTGGAGATGCGGATAAGAGAACTCTCACAAAATGAGTGCATCTTAAGGTTATGTTACGTCGAAAGGACTACTTCCTTTTTCTTTGAGGTCTGAATGGTTATAAAAAATGAGGACATACGAGAGCTTGTCGTGGAAGTCCCCGAGGGGCACAAACACCTAAGAGCTGTTTTCCTTCTTGAGGATGGTACGGAGGTGGTTTTTCAGGAGGCCACTATCGCGAATCTGGTACGGGCTTACATTTCCCTTAAGACGCATCCGTCAAAAGAGAGTGTGAAATTAAAGAGGGTAAAGCTCGCTGAAAAGAAAGAGGGATATGCTGAGTGGCAGCTCCTGGAGACTGAACAGAGCTATACATAGCGCAATAAGTAATTGCGCATTAAGAGGACAATATGCTATCTTGTATGCATGAAACCATTAACCATTTCCGATGCATCAATCATTATTCTGGGATTACAGGATGAAATCCGTTGTTCGGAAGAATCACGATACGACCACCGACTCCATGGTGTATTGTTGTCGCCCAAGGGATGAGCTGTCCGGAGGTTAGCCGTCTTTTGGGGGACTCGCCGCGGACTGTGGAATATTGGGTCAGGCTCCTCAACGCTGCCAGGAAAAGACAAGTTGACCTTATTTATCCTTGTCTGGAAGCTGGATAGTTTCGGAGGAGCTTGAAACAGCTTGTAACGGTCTTAGACGAGCTTTCCAGCCTCGGGATAGGGTTCATATCATTCCAAGACAATCTTGACATTACAACCCCTCAGGGAAGGCTTATGTTTCATATTATCGGAGCTATGGCTGAGTTTGAGCGGGAGTTGATCAAGGAGAGGGTGAAGGCCGGGCTTGAGAATGCCAGAAGGAAAGGCAAGAGGCTCGGCAGGAAGCCAGTCCCACCAATAGATAGAGATAAGATTACCCCTCTTTGAGAAAGATTCGTCATTGTCAATTAGGAAGATTGCAGGAAAGGTTGGTATGTCGTCAGGGTTTGTTGGAAGGGTATTGAGGGAACATAGGATGAACAAGATGATCTGTTCGCTATAGAATCTTGTGTGAGGGGTACTCTGCACCTGACACTGTAGCGTTCTTGCCACAGGCATAAGGTTACTGTCGCGCCAAGCAAAGCCTTGGCAAGGAGGAAAGGTGCAATACCTTGAATCTGGTAGTAAAACCCAGTGGGTAAACAATCCCACCCGGTAACGGTTAGCCACCGGCCGGAAGCGAGTCTTGCGTAGTCGTCAGTGATGGCGGCACGAAGCGTAGACAGTGAGTGCAAAAGCCGTGCTATTGAGCCTCGAAAAATTGCACGTTGTGGGGGTCTTCGTTGTCAGTAACGACGGGGGCAACACTGTATCACCGTAATGGCTTGGTGAATACAGTCCTGCCAGGGTCCGAGGGCAAATGCACATTGGGGTTACCAAGGAACTTGGGATATCCCGTTATCTCCACCCTCAAGGAATCCGGAAGGGACAAACCGGTAGAACAAAGTTCCAGGCCTGTGGATGGAGCGCACTGGCATCCATAGGAACAAAGCACCAGTGATGCGGGAGTGGTACCGATAGGCGAAGGAAACGAAGTCGTCGGGAGGGACACTGGAAGTCTTAGTCGCTCCATATTACCGTTTGAAAGCAGGGGAACCATCCCGGGGGAGCCTGTGAGTAGGGAAAGGAGCAGGCCGGGTCACGGAACCGTTATTGAGAAACACGGAGGGACACAGAGACCGATGAACGTGTTAACGAAACAGCAACGGATAGCAGAACTGGCGAAACAAAAGCCGGAGGTGAGTTTCACGTCACTGAATCACTACCTAGACGTGGACTGGCTGAAGGAGGCGTACCGACGACTGCGAAAAGGTAGTGCACCGGGTTGTGATGGTCAAACAGTACGAACCTCAAAGTTTATCGGACATTGTGGCGGCATCGAGAATACGAAAAGATACACGGCCAGAAGAGACGTCGAAAAGAAGAGGGAATTGCAATCTGAAATAGTGATTCCTGATACCCCTCTTGAACCCCTAACAGTGCCCAAAATTTCAGGCCATGTAAGTATCGAATAATAAAGGGAAAAAAGGTATGAAGACTTGCAGAATGGCTATTTACCTTGAAACTTGTAAGCCCCTGAGGTTAAAAGGGAAACTCACTTTGATGGCTTATAATACATTAACTCACACGCATAAGTTGAAAGGGCATCCACAAGGCCCTGCATCTCCTTATCGGTCATCTCAGTAAAAGACTGAGCAAATCTGACATTCTCCTCAAGCTGCGCGAGGTCATCACATCCGATCACCGCCGTTGCGATTGGCTGCGACAAGGCAAAACGGTAAAACGGCTCCATCGTCAAGTACCAAGGCAGTCTCGTTGCAAGCCCGTGTAGGTAAACCTTCATCCCGATGATTCCTATGTGACGTTTCGTTGCGAGGGGGAAAATCTCATCCATAAAACTTTTATATTTTGGTTCGGCGGGATTCACAGGCATCAATACGGTGTCAAAATCAAAATTTTCGATGCACCTTCTGACGATCGACGGGTCATGATGACCGGTTACCCCTATAAATCTGACGAGACCTTGCTGTCTTGCCTCAATGAATGCTTCAAGAGTGCCTTTCGGACCGAAAATCTCTTCAATATCCTGGTCAGTTCTGACGTCGTGCACCTGCCAGAGATCGAGGTGGTCGGTCTTCAGATTTCTCAAGGTCTCATGCAAGTGGCGAAGCGCGCCGTGTTTGTCTCTGGCGTGAGATTTACTCGCAAGAAATATCTCTCTTCTCCTCTCCTTTAATGTCTTCCCATAATATTCCTCACTTCCTAGGTAAGCGCGAGCAGATTCACAGTAGGTTATCCCGAGATCGATTGCCCTGTTAATAAGCGCGTACGCCTCTTTATCACGACCATGGGTCCTTAAGACTCCCTCACCCCCCAAACCTAAGATGGTGACGTCAACTCCTGCTTTGCCGAGGCTCCTCTTCGGGATATCCATGGTAAAAGTATAGCAAAGACTATTTACAATTCAATCTGGGCTTAAAACGAAAAAATTATAATTAAGTGATAATTCATTATCACTTAATTATTGAGGGTTAGAAACAAAATCAACACTTCGTGCTTAGCATTTTCTACGGCGGAGGGCAGGAGACATCCACCCAGTAGACTCACATACCGGTAACAACCCTCCGACACCTTTTC
>DMNE01000124.1:22663-22928 GCA_003453735.1 Nitrospiraceae bacterium
AGTATTGTAATAAATAAACTGTTATATTTATAAAATCATATCTTGCTCGGTGCTGTCTGTTTCCCCCTTAGATTGGCAGCACCCTTTCCTTTCTCTTGGGGATGTCTGTTCTGCTCGGATTTGAGAAGGACGGGGTAGCAGGGCATTACCACATGCTTTTCCGTATCGCCCCTCCATCAGGCGCGGAAGCTGCTTCACATGCAGGTGGAAAAAAAAGGAAAAAGAAAAAGGTGTAAGGGAGTATGAAGGCAAGTACTTTCTCTAA
>DMNE01000131.1 GCA_003453735.1 Nitrospiraceae bacterium
ATACTCACTGATAAACCTTTCCCGCCGCATCTTGTCGCTGACAGGGTCTCCCGAAGAGATCAGCTTTTTTTCATCAGGGCCGAAGATCGACAACAACTCTTTGTCGTCATTCGATTTTGTTGCAGCAACAAAGGCTTTCACCGCCTCTTCAGCAGATGCATATCCCTTCTGTTTCACTGCTGCATCAGCCGCAATCCCGGCAAAGACAAAGATCATGACCACAAGAGTTGCCGCGAGAAGCCGAACCACATAGAGGGAGGAGCGTCTCTTATCATTTAGTTCCGGTAAGATCATTTTCGTCTCCCTTGAATATCTATATATTAATAATTGGTATCTCTCCATGACTACCTCCTGCCTCCGCCGCGACTGCCTCCGCCGCTCCTCGATGCTCCGCCACCGCCTGCACCCCGGCTGCCCGATGACATGCTCCGCCTGCTGGAACTGCCGCGGTTGCTGATATCACGCGTTGCGCTTCCGCTCCGGTCCCCACCCGAAAAAGCGCTGCTCCTCTGCCCGGAGAAATCCCGCCCTCCGGTTCCGGCCCGGGCTTCCTGGCCGCCTCGCTGGGCGGCACCCTGGCTGCTTTTGAATTGGTCAGCACCTCCACGGGCAATATTCTGCCTGCCTGTCTCGGCACGGCCGCGAAAGTTTTCGCGGGATTGGATTGCTTGGTTTGTTGACGCCCTGTTGAACTTCTGTGCCGTCGCTTGGTCCCGGTAGGAAACTCCTTTGCGATGCGCAGAGTTGTGCTGCCAATTTCCCCCGCCGCCCTGATACTGCCTCGCATATGCCCCGCGGTTGATGTTCCTGTTGAAATTGGCATTCCTGTTAACATTGATGTTGACATTACCACTATGCCAGTTGCAGCCACCCCATGCGTAGCCCCATGCTGCGCCGATAGCTACACCGGCAGCAAAGCCGAATACCGCTGCTCCTGCCACATAACCAGGCGGATAGTAATAGTACGGCGGATAGGCCGGGTATGGCCATACGCCATAGACCACTGTCGGATTGTAGGCGGGCACATAGACAACCGTAGGGCTAGGAGATTGGATAACAATGGTCTGGGTCTCCTTCTCGACGATCACCGTCTGTTCCTTCGTCGTTTTCAGGTAGCCCGCCGCATCTGCCTTTTTCCGAAGCTGCTGGACAATATCCATAACGTCTTTTTGCTGGGCCAGGAAAGCATCTCCCAACTTTTGTGTCCAGTCCAGCTTCTGGCTCATCATATCAAGGACCTGGGGAAAGTTGACCAGTGACTTTACGCTCGGATCCCATTGCTGTTTCTCAAGCGCTGCAGCTAGTGCATCCCCCTTGAGATCCTTGTTCTGGTTTGCCCATCTGTCTGCCTGTACCACTTCAAGCGGATATGTCGAAGCCATTAGTATCTGGGCGAGCAGGGAATCCGGATAAAGCGCGATTGGTGCAAGCACCTGTTCCAATTCTCCCTGTGAGAAAACCGGCTTTGCCTCTTCCTGCGCCGCCGCCCTTGATGGTAGCGACTCGAATGGAACGATCAACGCAAAAGTCATGAACAAGCTCACCACACGCATAACAGTCTTTGTCATAATGCCTTCCTTTTCCCGGAACCACGGGGATATCAAGAGGCTGTCCGTGTCTTCCACTCGTCTTTCACTTATATCACTTTCTGGCACACCTGCGAGAATATTCACGCGGTGCTCCCTGCACGATTTCCTGCTTCTTGTTGTTTTCACGCCGACTCGATTCTAAGCATCCAGATGCCTCTTATCATTTTCTTGATGACGGCAGCTTCTGCCTTCATCCGGTCCTCCAACGAATTTATTGCCGTGCTTCACCCGATCCACCGCCGGCGGTTTCCAGTCACAACCGGACGCTGCTTCCTTAGACCGGCAAATCAGCATGGCGAGGGAGAAATCACCTTCAGGGGACGGCAGCCAATTTTCTTCCTTGTCTATGCCCGGCGACTCACACTGGATATACAGGTCGACTGAACCGTCTGCATCGCTCTTCAACTTGTCGCATTGACTCAGCGTGTAACGGTTGAGCGGGTTGGGGCTAAAGAAATTCTCGGCGTTATATAAAGTCAGGGCCCAGAAGCCGTTGGCCAGGGACAGACCACCAGTCACTATACGGACCACATAACGGTTCGCACCGCTAAGCCGTTCGCCGTCACTGTCCTTGTAGGTCCAGGCACATAAAGCCTCATGAAGCATATGTTCCCCAAGCCCGAAATATACCGCCGCCGCCATGAAAAGGGTGTCCGTCCCGTACACTTCATCACCGAAAATCTGCCAGCCATCACCATTTGTGCTGGCGGTGAGGCCTGGGATACCAGCCCCCAAAAAAACCTTAGGGCGGGAAGCCGGGCTGGCCTGACTTCGTACGGGAGGGCGCTTATCTAGCGGTTCTACAAGTCCGTTCACCGGTTTCCCGCGCATCCCGTTCGGGTCAATGTCCGGGGATCCAGGCGCCGGCGGCAAAATCGAATTTTCTTTTCGAACGCGCTGTCGCCTTTTTCTGCGCAACGCCTGCATGGCAGCAGCGACAGCCATCAAAATAAAGATGGCCGCCAGAAGGACAGGCAATATGAATGATGATAAAATTGCCATTATCTTCACATGTGCTTATTCAACAAGATAGAGATTTCCATGCGTTTCGCACGCGTTCTTTTATGCTGTCTCTTTTCTGTATCCTTGTAATTTAATGAGTCCACGTTCAATCTCCTAAATATCCCATCTAATTCTGTCTCAGCGGTCGCTGGAAACCAGACGGTATCGCACCTCGGACTTCGCACTCAACACCTTCAGTGCACCGATCAAAACTCTGAATAAGTCTGACTTTAGATAGTTGTCAAGGTGGTCCTGTGTATCCCATTCCTCAATAAGATTAAACTTGCTGCTGTCACTCGCATCCTCGTAGAAAGTGCATTTGGAGAACCCTTCTTCCTTCTCCAAGTTCTGCTGGAGTGATCGGAGGGTTTGCACTAACTCTTCTCGCTTGCCTTGAATGACCTTGAGCGTGACCGTCAACTTATTTATAGCGCTTCTCTTTTTGCGCACAGCAAATATTTCCCCCAGCGCAGACAATTTGTCTAACATTCCGAGCAAAGGTTATGCCAATCAATATTCATTTTTCAGAAAAAAGATAATCATATGATATTATGAGTTTTATCGGAAATTGAACTTTTTGTCATTTAAGGAAATAGCAGAATAGGATTCCATTCAATCACGACATATCGCGAGTTCCTGAAATATCGCGGCGAGTTACAGGAGCAGGAAGCCTAAAGGTTTTTCGGAGGCCGTCCGTGGTTGCAGCTTTTTCGGAAAAATATTGCGGATCGTTCTTGAGTATCTGCAGGGATCCCGGGACTCAAGCCGAGTACTCTTCGAAGCAGGTTTTCCTTCTGTCCGTGCTCTTCCCCATCATTATGATGAAGCAGCCCCCCCTGGCACTGCCAAAATGCCCTGTGTTTATTGCAAGAAGTCATCTTTATATAAATAAAGGCTTTGCAGAAGTGTGTATAAAAAAGGCTTGCAAGAAATTGTCATTTGTTGATATATTGGTAGGCTACCGATATATCGTTAATATATCGCCTCCTTCTTCATGAGGATGCGGCCGCTTTATTCCCAGTTTCTTCATCTTCGACTGGAGTGTCGTACCCTTCATGCCAAGGATTTCAGCAGCACCGCCTTTGCCAGTGACACGCCAGGAGGTCCTCTTCAGCACACTCATAATATGCCTTCGCTCTACGTCCTGGAGGTTTACCCCCCTTTCCCCGGAAGACATGGCCTCTGCAGTTTCAGGCAAAAACACTTCCAGTGTCTTGTCCCTGGCCATTATCATAGCGCGTTCGATAACGTTTCTGAGTTCCCGGCCGTTGCCCGGCCATTCGTAAGACTGAAGAGCATCCATGGTTTTCTTCGGGATGTTGTCGATTCGCTTTCCCATTTTTGCCTGAAATTCTGTCACAAACGACCAGACCATCAAAGGAATATCTTCCGGACGTTCGCGCAGGGGGGGAATCACAATGGGAAACACATTCAGTCTATAGAAGAGATCATTTCTGAATCTGCCGCCTGCCGCCTCCTTTGCAAGTTTCCGGTTGGAGGCAGCAATTAGCCGGACATCAACCCGGATGACTTTTGTTGAGCCCAACCTCTCGAACGTGCCTTCCTCGATTACTCGAAGCAACTTGCTCTGCAACTCAAGAGGTAGGTCGCCAACTTCGTCGAGAAAAAGAGTGGACCGATCGGCAACCTCGAAACGCCCTGCCATCCTGGTGAGGGCACCTGTAAAGGCGCCCCTTTCCCGGCCGAACAGCTCGCTCTCGATCAGCGAGGGAGGCAGCGCAGCACAGTTGACCGACAGCAAAGGACGGTCTTTTCGCCCGCTCATTTTGTGGATCGCTCGCGCCAGCAATTCCTTTCCAGTCCCGGTTTCACCCAGTATGAGGACAGTGGTATTCGTCCGGGCAACCTGCCCGGCCTGTAGCAGGACCCTTTTCATGGCGGCGCTTTGTCCAACAATCTCCGTTTGTTCGCTCAGTTGCTTGACTTCCTTCTGAAGATAGATGTTTTCATCTTCAAGACGTTTTTTGAGTTTCTCGATCTCCTGAAGGCGCTGGCACAGTTGCTCCTCCATCTGCTTGCGTTCGGTAATATCTACTGCCGCCCCCATCAGGCGATCCAGTTCACCAGAAGCGTTATAATATGGGCGGCCGCGAACAGCAATCCAGCGGACGCCTCCAGCAGGCTGTATGATACGATATTCGTCGTTTAAGTCCTCTCTCGCCTGGACGGCCTGTTGCATTTTCTCACGAAGCCGCTCGCGGTCCTCGGGGTGTGCGACACTGAGGAAGAGCTCCAAGTTTAGTTCCTTGTTCAAAGAAACACCAAGCAACTTCCGGGCTTTTTCTATGGTCCATATGTGGCCGGTGCCTATGTCCAAGGTCCACAGGGCTATATGTGCAGAATCGGCTGCCAGGCTCAGACGCGCCCAACTTTCGCATAGCGACTGTTCAGAGCGTTGACGGGCGAGGGCAGTCGCAAAAAGTTGTGCCACAAGCTTGAGCCTATTCACAAGCAGCTCCGGCCATTCTCTTTCTTGCTGCAAAACGGCAAAGCTCAATACTCCAAAAACCGATCCACCCGTTAATAATGGGATCAGCAAGGAGGATTTCGTGCCGTACAAGCGAAAAGACTCCTTGTCACGGCTTGCTTCCAGCGGCAAATCCGATAACTTTGAGATGGCAAGAACTTCACCCATCAGAACCTTGTTAGCTACCCATGGAAAAAGTTGTCTTCCATCGATCGGCAAGGAAACTGAAAGGTCTCCTCTGTCATAGAAGAGTGCCAAATGCATGGCTCTCGTCCCCTTTTCGGACAACAGCCAAAGTGTAGAGCGATCGATATCCAGGCGCTCGCAGACACCTCGCAAAGTGTCACGAATCACATCGTGCAGCTGATCGGCGGGGAGATTGATCAATCGAGCTGAGGTTTTGGCCAACAGCATTTCGAACTGGAGTCGATCCTCCAGTTCCAGCTTGTTTTTCTGCCGGTCTAAGGCACCAGCAAAAACATCGGCCATCAGTTGGAGCCGGCTCACGATCTCATCGTGCCAAGGGATTTCTGAGTGGAGGTTCGCAAAAACCAGGGCGCCAGCGACCTTTCCACCTACTTTCATAGGCAGTGATATGAGCGACTTCCTCCCGCTCGTGCGGAAAAACTTCTTGTCCTGCTCTGCCTCCTCAGGCAAGTCGTCCACACAGGAGAACGTCACGATCTTCCCTTGCACCGTTTGCCCGTGAACCCACGGCGGGACCTCGGTTCCCAGAAGGACAGGCATCAGCTGCCCTCTGTGGACCGTCCACGAATGCGTGGGCAAAGTCGGCGATCCGTCTTCAGCCNNTGAACCCACGGTATGACCTCGGGCCCTGGAGAGACAAGCACCCGCTCCTCCCCATGGACCGTCCACGAATGCGGAGGCAAAGGCAGCGCGCCGTCTTCAGCCCATTGGACCAGGAACCCCTGGTCAAGGTCAAGGAACTCGGCGATTCTCCGGATTGCATCCTCGATATCAGCGTCTGTCAGCGCATCGGGAGGGCTTACAAACCGGCCCAAGAGGTCGGAAATGAGGGATTGGAACCTAAACTGGTCCTCTAGACCAATTCGCAACTGAGCTTCGGCTTGTGTCATGACACTCCTCCAGAGTGACCTTCGGGTTCTCTGCGATAAGCTTCAAACTATAAATATAATTTATAGAATTTATAGTTCAGCTTGGAAAATATTGCTCTGTCAACTCTTGCCATATTTAACCCAAGCAAACTGAATGTTCTGTCTTTGCGCACACTTTATTAACCCATCTCACCGACCACCACCACTACGCCGTTCATCAGAAGATCATCTGGAGACGGAGGCCAAGAACTATGGCTGTGCTTATGTTATTGTTGACGACGGTGGGGATCGGTGTGCTGAAGTCGATGAATCTTTGCTGGGCAGGCTTGACCATCTGGACATCCGGCGTGAACTTCATCCATGGCGTTATTGCAAAGTTATAATACACCTCAAACCCCTGCTCATCCCTCAAACCTGTTCGCGTCTGCAGCGGTCCAGTGAACTGGAGATTGCTGACGTTTATATAGTAAAACCCTATGCCAAACTCATCCAGGAGGGGCCGGCCGGGGATGACGCCCTTCCCGCCAATCCCTACGCTATAAAAGTAGTGAATGGGGTTGGGGTTCCCGTCTGAGGCCCCGAATCTTCCGAAGAGGCCCACACCCTGACCGGAGCCTTTCTTTGGCTCNNAAAGTTATAGTAAAAGCACCAGGAATTATCCTTCTGTTCTATGGAACGGTTCTCGAGGTAAATACGCAGGCTCTGGTCAATGGAAGTGAAGTTCTTTGCCGAATATGTTGCGCCAACAAGCTGATGACCGGTAAGCCCTAAGAAGTCTGTCCTCACCCGTCCCTCAATGGCATAAGTCATATTGGCTTTAAATAAGGTATCAAAGTCGCTCTTGTTTGCCACACCACTGGCGTCAAGAGCGTTAATAGCTATGATGGCTTCTTTAGGGTCTGCGGTAGGCAATATGATNNGATCACACCCCCTGCCAGCGTTGAGTAGGGCACAGTCAGGAAGACTACCGGATTAAAGTTAAACGCCAGGTTGAAGAACTGGGTGTCACCTTTACCGTGGGCAAATTCATTCGCATCGCCGGAAGTGGTATCAACTTTCCCAACAGCTACGCCGACGTAATGTGAGAAGAACTGCATGAACGTCACTGCGGGTATGTTCAGCTGGTCGCTGCCCGTCGTTGGATATATCTGGTTGCTGTTCACCGCCATGAGCGCCCCGGTCTTGGGGTTGACAGCATTGCCGAAATTGCCCTCTACTTCACCCGTGAAGAAGCCCCCGGGCCACAATCCCAGTTTCTGCGTGTCCACGTTGATCGTGAGATCGCCCCGTCCTCCATACTGCCAATTTACTTCCTTTCCGCCGCTGATGTTGCCTTGAGTGATCTGGGTGAGGTTCAGATCGATAGTCACGCCTTTCTTTGCCAGGTCATCGCGAAGTCCTCCCCAGTCGCCGGTGAGGGTCGACCGGGACCATAGATTGCCGGAGTAAGTTTGAAATCCTTCCTCGGCAAACGCTTGAGAACGGAGAGAGATTCCCATCAGAAATATGATTGCCAAAATAACTGCTAATCGAAGTCCTTTCATACTTGCCTCCTGCACAAAAACTCAATATGTACGCCCAAAGGGCGCTGCAAAAAATACGCTGCCAGATGGGAAATGACTACTGGCAGCATGCAGGGATATTCCTCCCTAACGCCGACAACCTCCGAAGCTATCGCCCCTCCCTTGTTCACTCTGTTATCAGTTCTCAAAAAGCCATCCGTACGTCTCTATGGCTTATTGCCTGGGCTGATTTCAGCCGTGCCTGATCCGCCATCGGAATCGCGCAGCAGGCGCACCTCGCGCTGTGGAAAAGGAAAGGTCATTCCAGCTGCACGGACTGCATCATAGGCGGCCACTGCCAAATCGCTTCTTATCTGCGACCAGTCATCAAACTGGGCTGTCCAGGCCCTCAGCTCGAAGTTGATGGAGCTGTCTCCGTAACTGATAAAGAGGGCCTGCGGCGCCGGATCAGCGAGGATTTTCGGATGCCCGCGCGCCACTTCCAGCAGCACCCTTATCACTTCGTTCGGCACGGCGCCGTAGTTTACACCCACAGGAAGCTCAATGCGCCGCAGCATGTCACTGAGAGTCCAGTTGGTCACTTTCTCGGTAATGAGCTGGGAATTGGGGACTATGATGTCGGCTCCCTGGATGGTGTGTACCGTACTTGCCCTGATTCCGATCTGGCGAACCTTGCCCAGAAGGTCGCCAACTTCAATGGTATCGCCAACATGAACCGGTCGCTCGAAGAGCAGGATCAGGCCGGAGACAAAGTTGTTCACCACACTCTGCATTCCAAAGCCGATGCCCACGCCAAAGGCGCCGGTCAGGACGGTCATTTTGGAAAGGTTTACCCCAAGCACTCCTATCCCAGCCACGAACCCAAGGGCGATGATGACGTAATGGAGCAAGCTCGACACAGCGTAAGACTTGCCGGGCGCAATCCTTATCCGGGGATATACGTCCTCTTTCAGCACAAAACGGATAAAGGCGGACAGCAGGTATGCGGCCCAGACCGTGAGAAAGAAATCGATCAGGTCGCCCGGCGAGATGGAAATCGCGCCATGTTCAAGTTTGGTGCCGAGCAAGTCTTTTCCGAGAGAAAAAGCTAGATCTAAAAGACCAATATAGTTCAGGTATCGGAGTACCCAGCCAATTATTGTGGCCCATATAAGCAAACGGTAGACTCGTCTTTCAATCAGGTCGCGATGGTGCTGAACCATC
>DMNE01000062.1 GCA_003453735.1 Nitrospiraceae bacterium
GAAAATGCTATGTGCCCAAATATCCCAAATGATCCCTTCATTCTTGGTTATTTTGATCTCGATTCAAGAACAGAGGAACATCCGGATTAATAACTGAAAACGCCTCCTCTCTGTGATATAATTGTGAGTGTTATAAGTCGCAATAGATGGCGCGGAAAAGAGGAAAAGGAGGAAGTCATGAAGATGAGAGTGGCTTTTTGCATGACGGATGTTTTGATGGTTCTCTATGCAGAAACCCTCAAAGCCTTGCATGGGGACATAAAGCCGTGAACACCTCGATAGTCCATGAAATCGTGCAAGCCATTCCTGTTCTGGCGGCGGCAGGTGGAGTCGTGTATGCAGCCTTGCAGTTTCGGGGATGGCGGTTCTCCCAGTACGTGGCGAATTTCACCAAACTTATTGAGCTCCAGCTACAAATCAGGAAGATGATCATCGACGATCCTTCTTTAGGACCGGAAGGGGTTCCCAAAGAGGAAATGCGGGGCTACTACTACAACCTCATACAGCTGAGCGTGTTCGAAATCGCCTGGTTTAGCCNNGAGCTTGTTCGAAATCGCCTGGTTTAGCCATAGGCATGGCCAGTTGACCGATGATTACTTTGCCTCGTGGAAAGTTAGTATGGCTTCTATCGCGAAGCGCCCGGCCTTTCGCGCCATGTGGCAGAGCGACCAGACGAAGATCTTGCACGATGATTTCCGCAAGTATATGGAGACGTTGATGCAGGAAAAGCCGTGAACGCGAGCGCGGGTACCCCAACTCCGCAGAGTCAAAAGGACTCATTTGCCGCTATGTCTCAGAGTAATTGAGACCATCGAGTCCGAGGGAATGAAAAAAGAATTCAACTTTTCCCAGATGGTGCCTCTTCCCTCTCCGGCCACACCCACGCCAATATAAGCGCCACCCCAAGTCCAACGGTCACTTCGGCGAAGCGATGAAGGGCAATTCGCCATGCAGAACCCGTCCGTGGCAGCAACAGCACAATGGCCAGCGTAACGCCCCCGAAGCGATATGCGCTTCGATCCGACTGCGCCACGGCGCAAAGCAGCCCCAGGATGAACACGCAAGTACCGAATACAAGCACGTGCGGCCCGAACTGACTCGCCACAATCGCACCAACTAACGCTCCAAGCGCCGTTCCGACGAATCGCTGCCAGGAAACGTTGAACGCTGTACCCAGCGATGACTGTGTGATCACGAGAGTTGTAATCGGCGCCCAGTACGCTTCCGGCAGCTGGAATAACCGTGCTACCAGCAACGAAGCCACAGCCGCCACAGCCGTCCGTGTCGAGTGCACCACCATCGGCCACCCCACCCACTTTACTCTATCGCCCGCCATCACATTCCACCTCATTTTTTATGTCGCATGCGTCTTTTTGTGAATTATAGGCCATGCTGACCCCGCCGATCAAGCTCTTGCGGCCGGATATGCTGTCAATGGTGGTGGTCAGTTTGTTCATGGGGTCGTCTCCTTTCTCTTTTTATGTGAGATGTTTCTCCAAAAGGTATCCCTCAATGAAAACGTATCATATGATGATGCGTTGTCAGTGTCCCTGTCCACATTAAGACTGAAGAGACTTTCGTGCTGATTTTGTCAGATCGGCGAGGGCGATGAACTTGACAGTTCCTTAGCTTTGAATTGGCTTCAAGTCTGCCGACGCTAAGAGGCAGTAGATTTTCTCAGAAGCATTTCCTTCGAGTAAGCGTCATTCCGCAACTGTCGCAGCGGAATGACGCTTACTCGTACACCGCAAATCGCGTCTCACTGCAGGGATGCATGTTTGAATCGGAAATCTTGTGTCATCGAAAAACCGGTCGGCGAGAGTTTGTCGGTGAAGCCGAGATCGCGGCCACCTCTTATTCCCTCTCATTTGTCCCCGGAAAAAAATGCGTGGTTCGGGATGAAATCTGTCTCGAGCAGGTAATGACCCTCAGTTTATCGATTAACGGAAGAAACAAACACAACTGGCCGTTTGGATATTGGTTGAGCTGGAACAAAAGAGATTCCAGATTACAAAAAAGGAGACCGCGCATTTCGGGACGAACTCCTCAACAGTTTCCATTTTTGATACCTGCGGACTTTCAGGTGTTATCGAAATCTTCAGAGAGATGAGCAAAGTGTTAGTCATCGGATGGCCGAAACGGCAGAAAATAAGGCCTGCAGCAAGAATCCTTTAACCGTCTGTCGTAACGTATACATCATGGAAAACAACACACTTAGTGTGAACAGTAAACGCATATTTTATGGTCATTTATTGTGACGTTATAACGTACGTTAAGACAGGTGATGGAGCTATTCTGTCATGTGATGAGGACGGACAGATGGCGATGCGAGCAAAGCCATGGTATGACTGGGACCATTTTTGAGAGCCGTGCCCGTTGTTGTTTTCGTTCTTTTGGTTATTTGATATAATATGTCAAGACTAAAGACAGGAGAAAGCTATGAAAGTTCAGGGTGTTATTAAAGGCAGCAATATTGTCTTAAAAAAGGTTCCCGTAGATGAGCAACTTCATGAAGGGGACAGGGTAGAAGTCATCATACTACCCCTACAGAAAAAGCCCTATCGCTTCAGTACGTTCAAATTGGGAGTCAAAAAGAAATACCTTAAAAGAGAAGAAATATATGCGAGGAGTTAGTGTCTTCTTCGACACTAATGTCCTTGTGTATGCCCACGACGAATTATCCCCTTTCCACGAAGAGTCAGCCTTACTGCTGGACCTCTCACTTAAGAAAGAAATCTCAGGTATTATTTCTGAGCAGAACGTCATAGAGCTTTATCGGGTATTGACGAACGTGTCAGCAATGAGCGGCAAGCCTCTTTCTCCTTCTGAGGCAAAAGCTCTTATCGAAGGGACTTATCTCTCGGGTGATCTCAAGGTAATATATCCCTCGAAAGATACGATGAGAAAGACACTTGAGATCGCAAGCCAGAGGAAGTTGACATCTGCGAGGATATTTGATGTTAGGCTGTACGTCCAAGCATTACAGAACAGACCTACCTACTTCGTAACATACAACACCGAGGATTTTAAGAACCTTGGTGATGTGCCGGTAAAGACGCCAGGAGAGATAGTTTAGCACTGTCCAAGAGGTCTTTGCAGACTTTTTGTCTGCTTAGCAAACAAACGTGATCTTTCCAGTGCACATCGCTAAGTGCAATATATGAAGCTATGGTCGAATGGAAAAACTACAGTCAGGGTGGCCAAGGTATACAAGGCGATAAGGCAGCAGTTGGATTGGTCTATTGCCTTATTTCGCGCCAAAACAGCGAATGATAGGGTGTACCTAAAAGGTGTGCCTAATAGTGCCACTGATATCGACAAAATACGGCTTATTACAACTAAATGAGAAATAGCCGAAAATCATTAGCAAATAAGGAGTTATGTGTATTTTCAAGCCCTTTCCAAATCCGCTAAATAGGTTTCCTAAACCTGGTGCCGCAGGTTCGATTCCTGCAGGGGGCACCATAAAATCAAGGGGTTACGGCGCATGCTGTAGCTCCTTTTTTCTCCACTGTAGTAGAATTGTAGTAGTCGGTCAGAACATCCACGACGCTTCGCAAGCTGGCGGTGCAGTGATGGGCGTAACGCTGTGTCGTAGAGATGTCGTTGTGACCCAACAGTTTAGAAATTCGGTAAAGGTCTACTCCCGCTTGTGCCAGTCTCGTGGCGAAGGCGTGTCGATTATGCCGAGCTCGGCATAACAGGCATTATGCGGAGTTCCAAATTATGCCGAGTAGTGACTATAAACATGGTGGATCTCTTACTGCACCAGTTATTTTACTCGGCATAATTTATAGTCTCAGGAAAGGCTTTTCTTGTATATCGTGATAGAAGACCAGAGTCCTAACGCTCCCAGTCAAGAATGTTCACGTGGCAGCTATTCACTCGTTTTTCAAGTAAGTTGTCCTGCAAGATCCAGCTCACAGTGCGACGATACAGCATGTTTTGGCGAGGGCGACGAAGCGGTATACTTGCAGCCCGATCAACTTTTTAGCCAGGCCGGAAATGGACGCATTACTGACAGCACCTGATCAGAAGGAAATAATTATGCCGAGTAATCAATCGGTGACAAGTTAGTTAACTGTAGGAAATATCAAGAATATTATAAGAGACTCGATTACAACTCGGCATAATTTGGAACTCCGCATAATGCCGAAGGTCGTGAAAGTGGAAATCCTGAAGACCAGAGTCTTTTACCGCTTTAGAGAATGCCCTTACAAGGCGCTGCCTCATGATTTTTGTCCCAGCGGCGCTCGGAAACACAAGCTCACTGTGAATGGGACGTGTCTTCACCCTTGTCTTGAGGATGCCGAGAGCAGCCGCATTCAGTGGGTTCGTCCTAACCTTATCGCCTTTGCCCTTAACGGTGACTGTTTTTCTGAAAAGGTCCACGTTGGAACGTGGAAGGCTAAACACCTCGTCTTGTCGAAGTCCCGTATTGAGAACAAGCTTGACAATATCGAAGAGCCTTCCCTTAAGATGGGAAAAGAGATTCTTTTCCTCTTCTGATGTCAACCAGCGGTCCTTTCGATGTACTAAGTAATACAATAAAAAACATCGTTGAAGGCAAGGATCCCAGAATTGTAGCTTCGACAAATGAAATTACGTCCCTAAGAGAGACAGGGATGTATAAAAGTAAAGGCCCGGTCGCACGGGGCATTAGACCCCGCGCTTGACCAAGGGGCTCCGCTCCGCTCCGACGCCCTGGACCCCGACGACACAATGTGCCCGCAGCAAGCTGCGGGGTATCTTATGAATGAATTGTGGCGACTTAATCTAGGAACTGGACAATCTTCTTTGGTTCTCGACGAAATAAAAGGCGACCATCATGCGGTATCTCCAAGTGGTATGAAGTATTTGCTATCAGTGCCGCATAAACAACCTCTCGCGGAGAGCAATTATCTCACTGTCGTTGACCCCATGGATGCCAGTCGTAGGTTTATTTTGCAGCCTTCATCTGGATGTCCGAAGAAACAAAGAATCTCTCAGGGCGGAAGTACGGTGAATTTCTCCCTTAACATCGAGGCGACAGTTTCCCACGTTCCGCACAAAAAGCCTGGATCAGGTTCATGCCGCCTTTATGCCGGACGCCGTTCAGGGGGTGCTCCCTTTCTAGTTAAGGGAGGGAGTTATATTGGGTTCAGGATAGCCTCCGCTTCGCTCCGGATCGTCGCATTTACCTAAGGGTAAACCCATGGAACTCTGCGGCAGATTAAATTCGAATTTCGCTGGTCTAATCCCAATCGAGGAGTCTCCGTTCACCTTCGAGTTTGCGTATCTCTGTCAAGTCTTGGCTCACTTCCATGGTGCCCCTATAATTTCCCCCTGTATCACGTATTGCAAAATACCTGATGTGAATGAACCTGCCCTTCATCTGAATCCAGAAATCAGCGACGTCCTTTTTCCCTGCCCTGAATTCATCCAGTATCTTCTGCACCATGTGGAAGCTCTTGGGAGGATGGCACTTTTGCACTTTTCTCCCAATGACTCCCGGACTTCTTGGGAAAATCCTTTCTTTTGTGGAGGAATAATACTTAAGCTCATCGTTTTCATCTACAAACGAGATGTCAACTGGCAGATGAGTGAGCAGAAGATCCACTTGTTCCTGGGTCAGATGGCCCGTGCTGAGATTGAAAGCGCCAACCCCGGTTGTCTCTGTTGCCTCAGCAGGGGATCCAGTCCCCGGCAGCCATCCCTCCTCGGGCTTGATCCATGCGTATCCGATTTCCCCTTCACCCTGACGCACCTTTACCCAATCAGCTTCGGCTAACATCTCCATTGTCATGGGAAAGAGAATATGCTCTTCCTTATAAATCATATCATTGATGCTCTGGAGCAGATATTTCAGCGTGCCATATACAAGCGGTACTTGGAGTTCCGAGATCTGCGCCCTCGCATACTTCAACGTCTGGCGTATGTCGTCATGGATTGCCCACATCACCTCAGAAGGGCCGCTGATCCCATGCTTTTCCAGTACAGGAAAAAGCTGGTTTTCCTTCCTGAGGTAATGGAGGTCGATATCCGAAAGCCTCTCTATCAGTGCTCCCAAGTTTTTTCTCTCCTGACGGAAAATCTCTTTCTCCGGTGTATCGCAGAGCTTCTCAAGGATACCTTTTATCTCATGTACCATTCCTTCTGCAGCCCTATTTTCCTTCATAAAGGTATTGAGGGGATGTCCCGGAGGTGCAGTGGGCGCTTCCTGTTGACCGAGGGACTCTTTAAACACCTCCACATGGACATCGCAGAGGCGTTTTATCTCGGTCTCGGGCATGCCTTCTTCCATGAGCTTCTGCTCCATCTTGGCAATTTCCGACGGATCAATGTTCCTAATAAGATCGTGGAACCTCTGCTTCAGTATAGCCATGTCCACACCTTTGTGAAGGTCCCTAATGATTTCCTTCAAAACCTCATGGCGGGTTTCCACATCTCTGAGGGGTTCGGCTTCTGTCCCGGTAGCTTCTTTGACTATGACAACCTCCTCCCCTGTCTTTGCCCTGATCTCCTTGGCAATTCCTGAAATGAGCTGGTCTAAATCGATTCCGCCGATGGAAGCCACATGGGCTAGGGGAGCAACTTTTCCCACGGTCTTTCTCACGACAGTACTCTGGAGCATCTTGAACTTTGGTGATTGTTTGATGAAAAACTCCATCAGAAAAGGATAATCCTTTAGCAACTCGTCTATCGTGGTCTTTGCACTTAGT
>DMNE01000255.1:0-162 GCA_003453735.1 Nitrospiraceae bacterium
CCGGAATCTGCGGCTGACCGCTATCCGCTCTTTTTTTAGATATGCCGCGTTTGAGGCTCCTACCCATTCAGCCCAGATTCAACGGGTGTTGGCAATCCCCAGTAAACGCTTTACGCGGATCCAGGTTCATTTTCTCTCGCGTCCGGAGGTCGAGGCGTTGCT
>DMNE01000255.1:206-3161 GCA_003453735.1 Nitrospiraceae bacterium
TATCACGCTCGGTACGGGTGCCCATGTTCATGTGATCGGTAAGGGTCGTAAGGAGCGGTGCGTACCGCTGGCAAAACCTACGGTTAAAGCGTTGAAAAGCTGGTTACGCGAAACGACACGCGACGATGGGCAGGTTCTCTTCCCCAATGATAGAGGTACGCGTCTTAGCCCCGACGGCGTACATTACCTGTTGGTCAGGCATGTTACTGCTGCTGCCAAGGTCTGTCCGTCATTAAAAGAGAAACGTGTTACCGTTCATGTCCTACGCCATACTATGGCTATGGACATGCTTCAAGCTGGCGTAGACCGCTCTGTCATCGCCCTATGGCTTGGGCATGAATCCATTGAAACAACCCAGATCTATCTGGAAGCTACACTGGCGATGAAAGAGCAGGCCCTAAGAAAAACAACTCCACTGGATGTCAATTTCGGTCGGTATCGACCAGGAGACCGACTTCTTAGCTTTCTCAACGAGCTGTAGATTCAACAATACTATGCCGAGTGATAGAGGAGTCATATCTCTGCTTTAGGCAGTAATTTCGGTCTAAGAACGACTGGTCTCCCAACTCACTCGGCATAGTCCGGAACACGGAATAGTATCTGAGCACAAGGGGGGCATTTACGTGAGCGCCAAAGCCATTGTGCGTTGAGTTCCGAAAGAAACGAATACCAGGTGATATTTCGCAGATGTTTACGATTATAAGAAAGTGCATTGCGAGAGTGCGAAGAGCCGAGGCATGTTTCGGGGGATAACATGCTCTATGCAGGCCGATGAGGCTTCGGTGCGGAGTATTAGAAGGACTTCGCAAACAAGGGCAACATATTCCAAAAGTACTCCGCATAAAGTTCGAACAGTGTCAAACTATCGAGGAAAAAGTGAACGGCGATCAGTCATCGTCTGAGGTGTACCGCCAGCAATCAACACATGTAAAGAGACGGCGACCACTGATAGGTTATAACCGTAACAAACACCTCTTAGGCTATTGACACCATCTGCATGTCCGCAAAATCGAGATGATTCACTCGACGGGAAGTACTCCCTCTTCTGCGCAACGCCGGCCCCTTCCCCAAAAAGACAACTTTCAATCCGAAAGAAACAGCGTGGCTGAAATATTTTCACCTGTAATATTGCGGGCGATGGCTTACCCCAGCGGTAAGGAGTACCTCTAACGGAATAAGGGTCCCTCATAACGATGCCTCCATTATTGGAACAATTGCTCATGCGACTTTACTTTTCTTGTCGCACTGCTACTTTCGGGTAATTGACTTTCACTATATTGAGATTTACACTTATTATAAGTTATCAGAACTGAGCACAACGTAAGAAGGAGGAAATCATTATGTCACCTTCAGCGGCTCTACCGGCTGTGCCAGGCAGTTTTCAGAAGATCAGGCATATCGTTACGCTGATGCTGGAAAATCGGTCGTTCGACCATCTTATCGGATTTATGCAGTCAAACAATCCGAACATAATCGGACTCAGCGGGAAAGAACTGAATTACTCTGATCCCAACAATGCATCAAATCCTCAGACAGTCAGAAAAGCAACAACTTTTATGATGCCCTTTGATCCCGGTCATGAATTCCTAGATGTGCAGCGCCAACTCTACGGGCCCCAAAACTTGCCACCTTCAAATTCACCGTCAGCGCCAAATGCCCCGGTCGATCCGGCGCCAATGAACGGGTTTCTTTACAGTGCACTTTATAAAACAAAAGAACTTCAAGTTGACGAAAAAGAGGCAGTGAGAATTATGGAATGCTTCAAGCCCGAGCAGGTGCCAATCCTGTCTGCCCTTGTCCAGGAGTTTGCCGTGTTCAACTTCTGGCACTCTTCTCTGCCTGGGCCCACCTGGCCCAACCGACTGTTTGCTCATGCAGGCACCTCAGGGGGACTGACAGACAGTCCAAATGATCTACAGATCATCCAGGGATTTGAGTTTCCGCTTGGGACCATTTACGGCAGGCTGACTGAAACGAAAAAGGACTGGCGCATCTATCACGACGATTTCCCCCAGACTGCCGGCATTGACAGCCTACGGCTCGAATTTCTAAGCCCTTTTACCACCAATTTCCGGGCCATGCACCATTTCGTCGCTGATGTAAACTCGGAAAACCTACCGGAATACACCTTTATCGAACCCAAATACGATACCGGCGGGAATTACGTAAGCGGTGATTCCATGCATCCCATCAATGACATTAGAAACGGCGAACGCCTCGTTAAATTGGTTTACGAAACTCTCAGGAATTCGCCATTCTGGGATAACGTCATGTTGGTTATCACCTTTGATGAGCACGGAGGCTTCTATGATCACGTACCCACCCCGCCTGCACTGCCGACAGGGGATGATTCTCGCTACGCTAATCATTCTCATCCGTTCGACTTTACCCGGATGGGAGTGCGAGTACCTGCAATCGTAGTCTCTGCCTACACGCAAAAGGAGACTGTAATTGGCACCGACCCGGGCAATGCCTTCACCCGGTTTGACCACACCTCTATTCCGGCCACTGTTATCAAACGTTTTGGTCTACGATCTCTCACGACCCGCGACAGACGCGCCAATACTCTCGATATTGCTCTGAACCTTGATGTACCACGGCTAAAGCCAGAGGAAGCCCTGACGACCTTACCGAACCCGGCTCTTGATTCCGCTGTGGATCGGCCTGTAACTACCCCTGCCGAACTTCCTCTTACAGGTCTTCAAAGAAACCAACTGGCATTAGCCCACGCTTGCAATGTGCAGATCGATCCGGAACAGCAGCAGGATTTNNCATTACCACGCAGAAAGATGCCGACGATTATATTAAGGAAGTGGATAATAAAATTCATACTAGGCGCTTTCAGCAGAGGTAATGATTTTAAAAATAGACAAATTGAGCAAGGGGAGCTAGCTCTAAGTTGAATAAAGGGGCATTATAATATACAATTATACATATGGACGACACATTAACAGC
>DMNE01000432.1 GCA_003453735.1 Nitrospiraceae bacterium
ACTGACTATCATTTAGGGCTTGACAATCTACATAGCAGGTGAACTCCTCAAAATAGCTATGCGGTGTATGGGGTGAAACAAACAGCGCTACGCGGCGGCAACTATTGTGCTTTCTTCCACGGCCGCCCCTAGCAGGATCTCACAGGAATAACTATAATTGTTAACGTAAACAGGTATAAGGTAAAATTGTTGTGTTAGAATATTGCGATGCAGGCATGGCGGAATTGGCATACGCGCCAGACTTAGGATCTGGTGGGGTAACCCGTCCGAGTTCAAATCTCGGTGCCTGCACCATAACCACATGTGATATCCTCCCTGGGGTCACAGACCCCGAGCATCCTGGCAGTTCAAGACGTAATCCCTTTGCAGGGGACTTCGGCCTTTGCCCGATGCAGGAGTAAGAATATCCCGGGCAATGCTGAGAGCGGTCGGTGCCCTCAGGCCGTGCCACACGGCACACTGATAGATATACAGAAAATTCAAAGCTGAGTTCATGTCCCCGGGCATGGTAAAACCACACCTTGGGCAGTTGAAGGTTCGTACTGAGGGCGGTAGCTCTTTTACCAATACATAGCCGCAGCATGAGCAGGTCAGGGTAGTGCCCCTCTTGTCGAATTTCTCGACCTGCTTACAGCACATTTCTGCCTTGTAAGTCAGGTATCCGACGAGTCTCCGGATTGGGTTATTGTTCTGAACCCGCCCGCCGGTTGATGCGTTTATCGATATACAGGTAGCCGGTGTCTGCCAGCGTCTGCCGTTTCTTGATACCGGTCAGAGAAGTTCTACAGCCAGGGTCGAAATAGATCATATGCATCGGCAATCTCCATCTATAACCACATAGTCGCTTTCAGCTCGGCATTGAAATACCGAGGATTCCCGCTCCCTGTCCCAGCACCGTCAGACACTGAGAGACTGCACGGGCAATTCGCCTGTTAAGAGCTGTCAGAACGATTTCCCTCTGCTAACGCTTATTGTTAGAACTGGATGCTCTGTCTGTATGATATATGTCATACCACCTCGTCTCTTCTGAGGGTATACTAATTTCATGGAAAGGATACCGAAACATAACAAAGGAAGACAAGGGAGGTAGAATTTGAGTACAGGTATCAATGAAGAATGTCCGTCCTGTTCGTCAATTGGGGCCTTATCCGGCGACGCTACTGATCTGAATCCAAGGCTTTCTCACTGGCCGATACAGATTAAGCTTATCGGCACCGTTGCGCCCTTTCTGAATAACGCAGATCTTCTCATCGCTGCTGATTGCACCGCCTTTGCCGTTCATGATTTTCATAAGAACTTCCTGAAAGACAGAAAGGTGCTCATCGGATGTCCTAAATTGGACGATGCAATGTATTATGTCGAAAAGTTTACGGAGATCTTCAGCAATATCGCCATAAGAAAGGTTTCCTGTCTCAGGATGGAGGTTTCGTGCTGCGGAGGAATGACTGCGGTCTTGAGGGAAGCGATAACTAGGTCGGGCAAGGCTATCCCCCTTACGGAAACAATTGTCGGCGTGAAGGGTGATGTCCTCGGCGAAAGGCAGGTTCTCGGTAACGGGTGATAGCGAGTGAACAATAATAAGGAGGACACTATGGTGACTGAAAAGAAAAAATTTACAAAGGATTCTGTAATCGGTGACGTGGTGAAGGAAAGTTCCGCAGCGAAGAAGGTTATCGAGAAATATTTCGGCAATGGATGTTTTACTTGTCCGGGGATCAACATGGAATCGATTTCATTCGGTTCGATGATGCACAATGTTGATCCTGAAAAGATCGTGTGTGAGCTCAACGAGTTGGAGGGTTAAGATGGAGATCAGGTGTTTTGTTTGTGGGAGAAGTGATAAGAACTTTGTTTACTTAAATTGCATCCAGGAGGGAGAGAGCAAGCTCGTCTGCGTCCGCTGCCTGCCGGTATTGATACACGGAGCGCATTAGAGGCGAATGATGGAGGGAAAATCAGCCATCGTGATTTTCATCCCTTTGCCTTGTTCCTTCATCCCTGAGAGGAAGCTTTACCCTGAAAGTGGTTTTCTCTTCGCCGCTCTCGACGGTAATCGATCCTTGATGAGACATCACGATTTTATGGACAATGGCAAGGCCTAAGCCTGTGCCCCTGTCTTTTGTGGTATAAAAGGGTAGAAAGATCTTATCCTGTATCTTTTCGGATATACCGTGACCTGTATCAGATATGGCTATCTCCACGAAGTTTTGATCAGCTGAAAAGCCGAAGCGGAGTTCTCCGCCATAGGGCATCGCTTCGACTGCATTCTGGATGAGGTTTGTGAACGCCTGTCTGAGGAGTGTTTCGTCACCGTATATCGCCGGAACCCCTGCGATGTCGGACCAAACCCTGATATCTTGCCTGTCAGCTGTCATATGAGCGACACTATTTGTTATGAGATGTGAGAGGTTGACCCGAGTAACGGTTAAGTCCGTTGGCTTGGCGAAGGATAAGAAATCCGTAATAATTCTGTCCATGACGGCAATCTCATGAGATACCGAATCAACGATATGACTTATGGAAGGGTCTGTTTTTTTCGAAAGCAGCTTTGTGTATCCGGCAATCACCCCCATCGGATTTCTGAGTTCATGAGCCATTCCTGCAGCCATTTCGCCGAGGCTCGACAGCCTGTCCCGCAATTCCGCCTGACCCTCCAGAGCCTTCAACTCGGTGAGGTCTGTAAAGACCAGCAACTGTCCAATCGTCTCTTTCCGTGCACCCTTCAGCGGCGTTAAAGTGTAACCGACGTGGATGGTTTTGCCCGAGTTCGTGGTGTACTGAGTCTCTTCTCTGCCGACTGCGACCTTATCCCTCAGGAGACTTCTCAGGGGCTCCCGAAAAGCATCAAGGTAACTTTTCCCGATAAGGGCTTCAGCCTTGATCTCCAGAATATTCTCGGCAGAGGCGTTGACCTTGGTCACTGTGAGATTGCTGTCAAGGCTTATGACCCCGCTCGATACGCTCTGCAGAATATATTCATTATAGCTCTCAAAGGCATCAGCACGTTCCTCGGCCTTGTTACGGAGAGTTTCGAGCTCCTTTTCTTTTTCCTTCAGTTTCCCGACAAGTTCATGAAACGTGTCGACAACAAAGCCCACCTGTGATTCCTTCCGTCGCACAAGGCTTTCCGGATCTTTCTTAATCTTTGACAGGGCGCGGAAGATGAGGAGGACGGAAAAAAGACCAATGAAAAGAAGGATTGACAGCAGGACGTACGGTTCGTTCATCTGCGCAGATACAGTGCCATAATCTCCTNNTTTCCCTTAAAGATCATGAGAAAAATCCCGACGATAGAGCCGAGGAGACTGGCGGCAAAGGTAGTTAGGAGGATGGATTTCCAGCCGGTGAAAGCCCCGACCATGGCCATCATTTTGATGTCGCCACCCCCCATTCCCCCTCGACTGAGGATCGCAATGAGATAAAATAGGCCACTGCCTGAGAGAAGACCGATTACGCTTCCTTTGAAACCGAGGAGGGAGTTTCTTGCAAAGGGATCAGGCAGGATTACGGAGCTTGCGATAAGACCGATGAGGATTCCCGGAATCGTTATGACGTCTGGGATTATCTGAAAGTCAAGATCTATAAAAGCAATAACGAGCAAGCTTGAACAGAATGCGAAGAAGACCGGTGTATACCATCCGAGGCCATAACGCCAGAGCACTGCTCCGTAGAAAAGCGCATTCAGTGTCTCCACCAGAGGATACCTGAGAGATATTTTTGCTTTGCAGTATCTGCATCTGCCGCTGAGGAGCAAAAAGCTTATCACCGGAACGTTGTCATAGGGCTTGATGGCTGTGTTACATGACGGACAGCGTGACGAAGGGCTTATAATGGAGAGGTTCCTCGGTATGCGGTAAATACAGACATTGAGAAAAGAACCGATTACTGAGCCGATCAAAAAGGTCATGATGATGATGATGGAGAAGACGGTCATGTTTCTATCCTGCTGATCTCCGATGCCCGTTTCCTCAGATCCTCCATCTCGGCATCTAACGTCTCGAGTTTGCGGAATGTCTCCATAATGACAGGGTCCCCCAGGACAAGTCTTGCCGGGCCGTTTCTGAGCTCATAGACCCTCTCACCAATCGTTTTCATCAATTCAGCCCTCTTCTTTTCCATCTCGGTTGACTGATACAAAAGGTGCATGAGAGCGAACTCTATCTTCATCCGTTCATTGAGGAGAGAAGAAAACCATCGCATCTTTCCCATGCCTGAATCGAAATTATCCTTAATCCTTTTCCACATTTTCTTTCGGTTCTCCCTTAACTTGTTTTAAACATCTCTATCTTCTCATGCCAGAAGGCCTCTACGGCCCACTTTAACCCTGGTGACTTTTCGAGTGCGGGATCATCAGAAACTATCTGAGCAGCCTCTCTTCGAGCACTTTCCAGAAGCTTCGCATCCCTGATGATATCGGCAATCTTCAAATCCGGAAGTCCTGACTGCCTCGTACCGAGGAATTCGCCAGGCCCCCTGATTGCAAGGTCTTCCTCAGCAATCCGGAAGCCGTCATTGCTTTTCATCATGATGTCGAGCCTCTTCCTCCCTTCGTCGCTGCACGGTTCGTATGCCAGCAATAAGCAGTGCGATTGATCACTCCCCCTGCCGACCCTTCCCCGAAGCTGATGAAGTTGTGATAGCCCGAACCTCTCTGCATGGACAATGAGCATCATGGTAGCATTGGGAATATCCACTCCTACCTCGATCACCGTTGTGCTTACAAGGATATCGATCCCGCTGTCCTTGAAGGCTGTCATGACCGCTTCTCTCTCTGCAGTCTTCATCTTACCATGAACAAGTCCTATCCTGAAATCAGGAAATATCATTTCGAGGGCAGCTTTACCTGTTATGGCTGATTTTAAGTCTGAATTCTCCGATTCTTCAATGACTGGATAGACGACATACACCTGCCGACTCTTTCTTACCTCGGATGAAATGGCTTCATAGATAAGGTTTTTCTGCCTGCTGGTATACCGTTGAGTTCTTACAGGGCTTCTCCGGGGGGGAAGTTCATCGATTACCGAATAGTCGAGGTCACCGTACACGGTCATGGCCAGGGTCCTTGGAATCGGCGTTGCGGTCATAACCAATACATCAGGATTATGGGCTTTTTTCCGTAATGCAGCCCTCTGCATCACACCAAAACGGTGCTGTTCATCGATGACAACGAGCCCAAGTTTCCTGAACCGGATTCCTTCCTGTATAAGGGCATGAGTGCCGACAACAATGTCTATCTCGCCCGATGCTATCTCCGCTTTCGGCTTCTCTTTCCGAGCGCTGGTGAGGAGGGAAATCGTGAGGCCGAGATCTTCCACCAGGTTATGAATGGTAATGAAGTGTTGCTCAGCCAGTATCTCCGTGGGTGCCATGAGCGCAACTTGATAGCCACATTCAACAGCAGTCAGCATTGCCATGAGCGCGACAATCGTTTTGCCGCAGCCAACGTCTCCCTGAAGTAATCTGTTCATAGGATGAGGTTGTTTCATGCCGTGCAGTATTTCGTGAAAGACTCGCTCCTGGGCAACAGTGGGTCTGAAGGAGAGTTTCTCCATAAGTCTGCCGACCAGTTCACCCCTTGGATTGAAGGCAATCCCCGGAGCTCTGCTCTTCTTTTTCTTCATGACGGCTATGCCGATTTCGAGATTGAGGAGTTCATCGAAGCAAAGCCTCCGATGGTAACAGGATGTCCCCCCATTAAGAGCTTCGATATCCGATTCCGGCGGCGGAAAATGGACGTTAGCGATGCTTTCCCGCAATTCAGGGAGCCTGTTTCTCGACAGTATTTCCATAGGAATGGGGTCTCTGACCTGTTCTAAGCAGGCGCTCAGAGCATTGAACACGATGGCTCTTAGCACCCTCACACTTAGACCGGCCGTTGTCCTATATATTGGGACGATTCTAGAAGTATGAATCAGGTTGTCAGCGTCAGTGTCGATAAATTCGTGTTCGGGATTATCCATCTCAAGTCCGGTTCCCCTATACGAGTTTTGCTTTACGATACCGCTCAGGATAACTTCCTGTCCTATCCTGAAAAGCTTTTTCATATAGGGCTGGTTGAACCATTTCCCTTTCAGCAACCCGGTTCCGTCGGAGATGACGAGTTCGAACAGTTTGGATCTGCTCCGGGGAAGGTGAATGACATCCAAGGCCACTATCTTCCCCACAGCGGTCTCTTTCTGCCCGTAAGTCAGGGCATGGAGTTTTTTTATGGTTCTCCTGTCCTCATATCGTAAGGGCAGATAGGACAGTGCATCGGCAGCGGTTTGGATGGAAAGACGGGTCAATAGTTTTGTCCTCTGCGGACCAACGCCTTTTATATACTGGATCGGGATTTCCGAGGGGTCCCTATCCATGGGTAGGGGGGAGATTACTCCTTAGACTTTTCCGATTCACCTTGATCGCTGCTCTGCTCAGGTTCTTCTGTTTTCTGGGTTTCCTGCGGGTTCTTTTCCGTTTCTTCCATCCGCATTTTCGAGTATTCCGACTCACTGATGATGTCGATATCCCATCCGGTGAGCTTCATAGCCAGTTTAACATTCTGTCCCTTTTTCCCGATGGCAAGGGACAGCTGCTGGTCGTTCACAATCACCATAGCGGTTTTGTCTTCCTCATTTATCCCTATCTTATCAACGGTCGCGGGACTGAGCGCACGGGAAAGGAGGATCCTCGGGTCTTCGGTCCACGGGATTATGTCTATCCGCTCCCCGCGGAGTTCACGAACAATGGATTGGACCCTCGTCCCCTTCATTCCAACGCAAGCACCCACAGGGTCTATCGTCGAATCTGTTGAATAGACGGCTAATTTTGTCCGTTCTCCTGGCTCACGAACAATATTTTTTATTACGACCAACCCTTCGGCAATCTCGGGAACCTCCATCTTGAAGAGCTCCACAACGAATTGGGAATTGGTTCGCGAGAGGCTGATAGCAGGCCCTTTGGGGGTAATCCTCACATCCTCAATATAAACCCTGACCGTGTCTCCCCGTTTGAGATTCTCTCCCATGAGTGTTTCCTTTTGGGGGAGGATCGCTTCGGCTTTGCCTATGCTCAGGTAATAATACCCCTTTTCCTTACGCGTCACAATCCCGCTAACTATGTGGCCGACCTTATCCTTGAATTCTTTAAAGATCACGTCCCTCTCCGCCTCTCGAACCCGCTGCAGGATGACTTGTTTTGCGGTCTGTGCGGCTATCCTTCCAAAATCTTGGAATTGCAGGGGGATCTCAACCTCTTCGCCAACAGCTGTGCCAGGAAAGTCTTTCACCGCTTCATCGAGCGATATCTCTTCATTGGCATCAGACACTTTTTCCACGATCCTTTTTGTCTCAAACACATTGATCTTACATGTTTTAGGGTCAATCCTGAGATTGACATTTGTCCTGCCCCCGTAGCGCTTTCTTGCAGCAGAAAGGAGTGCTGACTCCAATGTCGTTAGGAGAACATCCTTTGGAATGCCTTTCTCTCTACTCATTTGCTCCACGATAAAGCAGAGTTCTTTTGACATCTTAATTCACCTCGATCTCGAGTTGAGCTCTTGCTATCTTGTCATAGGGTATATCGATCTCTTCGGGTGTCCCCCGCTTTTCGAATAAAGAGATACTGAGGACATTGTCTCGGATGTCCTTCAATCTTCCCTGGAAGAAAGTCCGGTTATCAATCATTTCCTTTGTGGTAATTCTCACGAGCTTTCCGATGTTTTTTTTAAAATCATCCAGTGTCCTGAGCGGTCTGTCAAGCCCTGGAGAAGAAACTTCCAGCGTGTACGATTGAGTTATCAGGTTCTCCACATCCATGAAGCCCTCAAACCTCCTGCTGTATGTTGCGCAATCATCAAGGGTGATGCCACCCTCCTTGTCAATAATGACTCTGAGGAGCGTCCTTTTTCCGCTGCCGAGGAGGCTCACCTCCACGAGCGCAAAACCGAGTTCATCAGCCACCCGGTGGGCAAATTCCTGAATCTTTTGTTCAATTGTGTTAACCATACAGAAAACAAAAGAGTGGTTAACACCACTCTTATTATTAGAGGAAAAACTGTTCTCTTTCTATGATAAAAACTTCTTCGGGAAAAAGCAATATCAGGGGTGGTCTTCCACCCCTGATATCCATCATAACATTATTTGCCAGGTGCTGGTGCCGGTGCAGGAGCCGGTGCAGGAGCGTTCTCCGGTGCAGGAGCGGGTGCAGGTGCAGGTGCAGGAGCCGGGGCAGGTGCCTCTGCCGGCTTTTCAGGAGCTTTCTGACAGCCGACAGCGAGCGCGAATGCTGCTATCAGCAATAATGAAAGTAACAGGGCTAATATCCTCTTCATCTACGTGTCACCTCCTTCCCATGAAAATAGTGTATGACCACACTTTTAATACCATATATATGTAACAATGTCAAGAGAAAATTTGGCTGAGGGATTCGAGAAATAGCATTTTGGAAGCCGTAAGCCGGGGGCATTTTGCACAGCCGAATTGGAAGATGCTGATTTCTCATCCTTCGAGCCTCTTGCGTCCCATCGAGTGCCATTTTACCTCCTCATTTCCAGCAATTAAAAACCCGTCTCCCTTGACATTCTGGAGGCGCCGATGAGTGTCCAATCTATTCGCTCAGGCAGATCGGTTTATCATCGGTTTATCATCGGTCTCATGCCTTTCTCCTGATCTCTTTTTATTCTTGCCAAAGCCATTGACGACATCACCCGGAGAGCACCAATCCAACCTTCAGTGTCTTCTTCCCCTTACCCCTGATAAAGTGATACTCCCCGAAACGACGCTCAGTGTATACAACGTTGTCTGCTATCCCTGCTGCTTTTGCCCCTACGCTTAGCTTCATGTCCAAATACCGTTATAAAAATATCAATAGCGGTTAGCCCTCTCTATGAGCGTTCTGGATATTGTTGCGGAATTCCTGGAAGAGGAATCAGGGGGCACCCCGTCAAGACGGGCACTTGACAGGCAGCGAGAAATCTATTATAGTTTCACCCATCAATAGTTTTCTTTCCCAAAAGAGGAAAAGCTTCCTTATATAGTAGGTGAAGGCAAGAGGGTCTCTGTGGGGAAAGAGGACACCGTAGGACTGAGTGTTGATGAATTGGTGGTATCTTTTTTGCTTGAACGGTGTCATCAGGACATCGAATTTTTCAGGAAAGGAGGTGAAAAGAGAATGAGGATATTGACTATTTTGTTGACAATTGCGATCGCTATGATGTTTGTCGGCAGCGCCTTGGCAGTAGGCCCTGGCAAGACGCTTGAGTATCCGGATGGTGCTATGGGTAAGGTTACCTTTGACGGCAAGATCCATGCTGATAAGGGCCTCAAGTGCAATGATTGCCATACCAAAATCTTCCAGATGAAGAAGGGCGCAGCCAAGATGACTATGGCTGATATCAATGGAGGCAAGTTCTGTGGCGAGTGCCACAACGGTACGAAGGCATTTGCTACAAAGGAAGCCGCTAACTGCGGAAAGTGTCACAAGAAGTAATTAAAAAAAGCGAAAGAAAAGGCCCGGACACTTATGGGCCTTTTCTTTTGTCACTCGAGGTGTCAAGAAGTTTCTCCGTCTTCCTCTCGCTAAATGGTAGTTCTCTCGAAGAAGAGCTTCTCTAACAACAGTGTGATGTGAACGGAAGGAACAAAACGTTACCTAAGATAGGTCAGCCAGGAGCCGTAATGTTTATTCTTGCCTTTCACCACATCAAAGAATAGCGTCTGCAATCTCTTGGTGATTTTCCCCGGAGTTCCTTTTCCGATGATTCTCCCGTCAATGTCGCGTATGGGCGTGACCTCCGCGGCAGTGCCTGTGAAGAATGCCTCCTCAGCGATATAGAGTTCATCTCGCGTAAAGCGCTGTTCTTCCACCGGGATGCCTTCATTACGAGCAATCTCGATGATGCTATCCCTTGTGATGCCCTCCAGTATCGAGGTGAGGGGAGTGGTCTTGAGTATTCCATTTCTCACCATAAAAATGTTTTCACCGCTCCCTTCAGATACATAGCCCTCAGCATCCAAGAGCAGGGCCTCGTCATACCCGCATGTTATGGCCTCTTTTTTGGCGAGTTGGGAACTAACATAATAGCCGCACACCTTCCCCCTGCTCATATTGGCGTTGACATGGCCCCGTACGAATGAAGAAACCTTGATCCTTATTCCCTTCGCTACTCCATCTTCCCCAAGATAGGCACCCCAAGGCCAGACAGCAATGGCAACCTTTGTGGGGTTTCCTTTTGGATAAAGCCCCATGCTCCCATAGCCGATGTATATGATCGGTCTTATGTAACATTCTTTTATGTTGTTGACTGTTACCGTGTTGATTATGGCTTCCTCGATCTCTTTTGGTGAAAAGGGCACTTCCAGCAAGAAAATCTGCGCAGAACCGAAAAGCCTGTCTACGTGCTCTTTGAGTCTGAATATGGCAGGACCTCTCGCGGTCTCGTAACATCTGATCCCCTCAAACACGCCAAGCCCGTAATGAAGCGAATGGGTGAGAACATGCACCTGTGCCTTATCCCAATCAACAAGTTTCCCATCCATCCATATCTTATCCGTTTTGTCGAGCATGATCGTATATTTATAGCAGTATCGCCTTTATTCTGTCAACAACAGAGCCTTAAGTCCGTTGCCGGTTCAGTGAGGATGCCGGCTCTTGCAAAAGATAATCCATTAAAGTATGGTATAACGAATTTTCCAGGGAGGGAGTCATAGCCATGAAATCATCGGACGGGAAAATGCCGAACGGATTTCTTTTTGCCGCATTGGAAGCTGCCATCAAGAAACCCGGCCGGAAAGATCTGGCCCTTATCTTTTCCGAGAGGGAAGCTCTTCTGGCGGGCATGTTTACCAGCAATCGGATAAAAGCAGCGCCAGTCAAGCTGGATATGAAGAGGATCAAGACAGGGAAGGGCCAGGCAGTCATTGTCAATAGCGGCAATGCCAATGCATGTACGGGAAAACAGGGGATGATGGATGCAAGTGAAATGGCGAACCTTGTTGCCGCAACTTTGGGATTAAAGAAAAATAAAGTCTATGTCTGCTCCACGGGGGTTATCGGCAAGCCCCTGCCTATGGATAGACTAAGGCAAGTGATTCCCGGTCTCGTCAGGAGACTCGGAACAGCGAGCATTCAGGATGTGGCCGCCGCTATCATGACCACGGATACCTTCCCGAAGGTGGTGAGCAAAAGAATCAGGATTGCTGGGAAAACGGTTACCATCGCCGGCGTATGCAAGGGCGCCGGAATGATCTCTCCACATATGGCTACGATGCTTTGTTTTATCCTTACCGATATGTCGATCACGTGGTCGGCTCTGCACGCAGCCCTTGTGTGCGCTGTGAGGAGTTCATTCAACAGGATAACCGTTGATGGTGATATGTCGACGAATGACACCGTCATTATCATGGCAAACGGGATGGCGGGCAATGACGTCGCAGATGAAGACTCGGTGTATTTTCAGAAGTTCTCTTCAGCCCTCTCGGCCATTACCGCTGAGCTTAGCAGGATGATCGCAAGGGATGGGGAAGGTGCGACAAAGCTGGTAGAGATAGAGGTGAAGAATGCAAAGAATCAAGAGGATGCGGAGAGGGCTGGTTTCACCATAGCAAACTCTCTTCTCGTGAAGACTGCCCTTTACGGCAATGATGCAAACTGGGGCAGGATCATGGCCGCCTTGGGCTATTCCGGTATAACTCTGCATGAGGACAAGATCGATATGTATATCAACAGGGTAAAACTGGTGAGACGGGGACTCGCAACGGGAAAAGAAAGCGAGGCGACTGCTGCCCTGAAAGAAAAAGAGATCAAGATCACGGTCGACCTGCGTCTTGGTAATTCCTCAGCAAAGGTTCTCACCTGTGATCTCACAGAAGACTATGTGAGGATAAATGCCGAATACCGGACCTGAAAAAAGCAACATCCTCTCGAGGGCATAGAACCCAAGCATCTTTGCAGTTCAGAATGTACTGTTTTTGCTAGCTAGCTCTATTTTTTCGGAATACCAGCACCACTGCCGTATACAGATACCTACAGGCTGTGCCACGCAGCAGATAGTATACAAGGTTAATAGTACCTACTACTGATGCTCTTAAAGGCTGGTGCAAAGCGTTGAAAGGCGCAATGAAAAAAAATTTGCCCTCAAATGGGTGTCGCCTCTCGGCATTGAGATGCTTAGAATTCGCGGCGGATGTCATAAATTTTTAATTTATAGGAGACATACTATTTTCAGCTTGACAAAACCCGCTTTTTTTTATAAGCTTATAAATAACTTTAATGAACTCATTACCTCCCCAAAGCTGCTGTTCATCTCTTACTGACAGCAGCTCTTTTTTTTATAGCTCTACCAAGTCGTATATCAGAGAACCAAGACCGAGTCTGTTAGCCTCTTCCATCTGTATTCTGTAAGGTTTTCTGCTCAGACTGAAGAGTATATCATCTTCCTTCCCTGTGTCTGCTTGGGTAGCCGCGGAGCCCGGCAGGGGGAGTGCGTTCCGCAATATATCAACACTTGCCTGCTCAATGGAGACGATATCGTCAGATATGAGGATGCCCTGATCCTGCATCACAGGGACATCAGCCATGGGCATACAGTCGCACTCGGGCTGTATTTCGGTAAGAAAGTTTATAAAAATCACCTTCTGAGGTTCAAAGGTGTCTAACACCGCCTTTGCGGCCTCCGCAAGGGAGCGCATGAACCTATCATCATCGCCGGGAAGGGTGATGGCTTCAGACTGGCAGACCCGCGCACAACGGCCGCATCTCCAGCAGGTATCTCCATTCCAGATCAGTGCCTCTTCTTCATTAAATACAATGGCGTCAAGGGGACATATCTCTGCGCATTGATAACATAGCTCGCATTTCTCACTGTCCCACAAGAGCCTGCCTTCACCCAAGGTGTGCATGGCACCCCTTCCACACTTCCAGCCACAATCTCTGTGGGACGAACTGACCCCTCCCATAGCAACATTCTTGATTGCGCCGGCATAGCCGGCATTGATGTGTCCCTTCACATGGCTGCAAACCACCATGGCTGGTACATCATGGATGAGTGAAGCAACGGCTATTTCGCCAAGGATCTCGCCTGCCCGGACGAGGATATTGTCGTTTCCATAAAGACCGTCTGCGATGACTACTGGAGCGCCAACAGAGAGATGGTTGACGCCGTTGCGGTTGGCGACCTCTAGATAGTCTAAGCCCTTTATCCGAACGGTATCTGTCACAAAAGGCTTTGCTCCGATGCTCTGTAATCCCTCAACCACTTTCCTCAAAAATACCGGCCTTACTGTCCTGTGGGCGCCTTCTGAACCAAAATGAGTCTTGACAGCGACCCATTCCTTCGGGCTGAAATAGTTCGAGAGGCCCATTTCCTTCAAGAGCCTTTCGAGTTTCCCCGGCATACTGGCGTCGTAGCGCCATTTTGCGGGTCTCGCTGGTGAAAAATAAACCTTTGCCATGGGTGTCCCCCTCTATAAAATATAATAATCGAATAATAACTGAAAAAAGATCTTATTTCCATATATCCCTGATAGTGAGTGTTGTTTTGCGGCTTGCAAAGACTGAATCCAGGAATTTTAAGACGTACTTTCAGTGGGTAAAAGACGTCCAAATGTTTTACAATACGCCATGAAGGCGAAGAAGAATATTATCATTGTCGGTGACAGGGTTCTTATAGACGCCGATGAGAGGACGGACAAGACGGCTACAGGCCTCTATCTCCCTCCTACGGTCAAAGAAAAAGAGAAGGTTACAGGGGGATATATCGTGAACGTTGGTCCCGGCTATCCTGTGCACGATCCGAACGTGATTGTTGAGGAACCATGGGCTTCAAAGAAGAAACCGGAATTAAGATATGTTCCTCTCCAGGCGGCTGAGGGTGACTATGCGCTCTTTCTCAGGGACGCTGCGGTGGAGATCGAGTTTGAAGGGAAGAAGTATCTCATTGTGCCTCATTCTGCCATACTGGCACTCGTTCGGACTGAAATAACGGAGGGGTATGCCGAAACATAATTGTTTCCCTTTCAAAAACTGTTTCGAAAAGATGAGAGGGGATCGGATCACTGCCTTGGATGATGGATGACGCGCCATATAGCCCCTGACTGATCCCCATGAAGAAAATAGTTCACATAGCAGAAGAGACTTTCGAGCAGATTCTCCAGGTCGTTAGATATTCGGAGATGATCGATCTTCGGGAGTGCACCTCGATAGAGGCTTATGGCATAATCGGCATTCTTGAGACCGGAGAACGCGCCCTCTCAGCCCTTGAAGAGCATTTTCGTTACGAAGAGAGGGCATGCGTTAGCGGCAATGAACCGCTTTGTGACACAACGGAATGGAAAAAGTTCGGTCCGCTCAGGGACTGCAAAGAGTGACTGCAAAGATGTCGATTATCCCGAAATGGGCACGGGGCGAAGAGAAGGAATTTAGTCTGGCACTCTTCGCGGGGTATGGGTTTGTGAAAAGAGCTAAACTTGAATGAGGACTGACATGACATCAATGGCCTATATAATTGCGGGTGGCGTACTAGGTGGAATAATCGTATGGCTTGTTGTATCTTCACGATTTAAAGCAGTTCACTCAAAAGAGATGGCGAACCTCCAGATGGGTTATTCACATCAGTTAAAAGAAACAGAGAACAGGGCCAGTTCGGCAGAAGCGGTGGTTGAAGAACGAGGAAGAGAGATACAAAAGAAGGAGATAGAAATAAATCAAATGAGGGCCGAACTGAATGCCGAGAAACAATCAAAAGTCGAGGCAATGACGAAGCTTGAATCGGCCCAGAAGAGTTTCGAAGAGCAGAGGACACTTATTGATGCGATGAGAAAAGAGATGACCGACACCTTCAATGCCCTTTCCTCCGCTGCCCTCAAAAGCAGCAGCGAGGACTTCCTCAGACTTGCATCTGAATCCCTTGGCAAGGTTGTAGCCGACACNNTTGAAAAGATACGAGGAACAGATCAGGGTAATGGAAGAAGGCAGGCACAAGGCTTATGGAAGCATTGAAGAGCAGTTGCGAGCAATGGCTTTAACGCATGAGAGTCTCCAGAGAGAAACGAGCAATCTTGTCACGGCATTGAGAAAACCCCAGGTTCGCGGCAGGTGGGGTGAGATGCAATTAAGAAGAGTTGCGGAACTATCAGGCATGTCCATGCATTGCGATTTTACCGAACAGCAGTCGGTTGACAGTGAAAAAGGCAGGATAAGACCGGATATGGTTGTGCATCTGCCTCTGGAGAGAGAGATTGTCGTTGATTCAAAGGTGTCCCTTGAAGCCTATCTCGATGCCATCTCAGCTCAATCCGAAGAAGAAAGAAAGACGAAGTTAGAGAAACATGCACAGCAGGTGCGGGCGCATATGAATAAACTCGCTTCCAAGGAATACTGGAGTCAGTTTAAGCAGTCCCCTGAATTCGTTGTGCTCTTTATTCCTGGCGAATCCTTCTTGAGTTCTGCCCTTGATGCGGATACCACCTTAATCGAGGATGGTATACACAAAGGGGTCATTATTGCCACTCCGACCACGTTCATCGCCCTGCTCAGGGCTATAGCATATGGCTGGCGGCAGGAGCAGCTAACAAAAAATGCGCAGGAGATCAGTGAACTGGGCAGACACTTATATGAAAGGATGAGCACTCTTATCCAGCATCTCGAGGGCATCGGCGCACATCTCGGGAAGGCTGTTGGTGCTTATAATAAAGCCGTCGGCTCAATGGAATCGAGGGTATTGCCTTCGGTAAGGAAATTCAAGGAACTCGGCGTTACCGGTGCTGAGGAAATCCCTGCCATCGAGCAGATAGACCAGACGCCGAGGAACCTGGATTTCCTGTCTGAGGATTCCAATGGATAACTTCTTTAGATCTGCGGGCATTCTCTCGGCAGTACTGCCCGGTTATGAAACCCGTATCGAGCAAGTGCAGATGTCGGAAGCTGTTGCCGGTGCCCTAGAAAGTGGCAGACACCTTATCGTCGAGGCAGGGACCGGGGTCGGGAAAAGTCTCGCCTACCTGATACCTTTAATTCATCATGTGCTGGCTGAAGAAGGACGGAGGGCCGTTGTCTCGACCTATACAAAGACGCTCCAGCGACAGCTCATCGAAAAAGAACTCCCTTTCTTAAAAGAGCATGTCTTTAACGATTTGCGGTTTGCCCTCTGCCTTGGCAGTGAAAATTATCTCTGCCTCAGGAGACTCGAACAGACAAGGGCAGAAGTGTTATTTGAAACGGATGAGACCGAGGGGTTCAAGAGAATCTCGAGGTGGGCGGAGAAGACATCAACCGGAATTAGGTCCGAGATAGACGTTCCCCAACAGATATGGCAAAAGGTCTGCCGCGAAAGCGACCTCTGTCATGGCAAAGACTGCAAGAAATTCGATGCTTGTCTTTATCAGGAGTCAAAGACGACGGGAAAAAGGGCGCACATTCTTGTGTCAAACCACCACCTTTTCTTTGCCAACGTTGCATCTGGTTGGAACGTGATGCCTCCGTTCGATTCTGTTGTCTTTGACGAGGCCCATGAACTTGAGGATGTGGCTGCTGATTATCTCGGCTTAGACTTCTCTTGGCATAAGCTCAAACACCTCGTGGATTCTATCCTGAATTCTCAGGGCAAAGGCCTGCTCTCACGTCTTCAACACGTGGGCCCGACTGCACATCTTGAGATAACCAGCGTGATTAACCTGGTCAGAAGACGCGGAGAGAGCTTCTTTGCTGAACTCTCCGCAAGACTGCGTGACTTTACGACACTCAGGATCCGTGAAAAGGATTTTATAATGAATGATCTCTCAACGGCTCTTTCAACTCTTGCTGATGCGCTGATGGTGTTGAAGGCATCGGCTTATGATGAGGACGAAAAAAAGGAGATTACCGCGTTGGCCTTGAGAAGTGAAGCCCTCGGATTGTCGTTACGGTTGATTCTCCAACAGGAGATGGACAACCATGTCTATTGGGCCGAGAAGGACGGGAAGAGGTTAAGGGTTGTTGCAACGCCTTTTGATATCGCATCAATTCTCAAGAGCCAGGTCTTTAATGTTATCACCACTGCTGTTTTTACCTCTGCGACCTTGGCAACGGATGAGAAGTTCACTTACATAAAGGAGCGTCTCGGCTTATTGGATGCCGGCACCCTTTTGCTCCATTCGCCCTTTGACTATCATAGTCAGGCTGTGCTCCATATTCCCAATGACATCAGAGAACCCGGTACTGATGGATTTGAAAATGATCTCATACACCACTTGCAGGAAATACTCAGCATTACCAAAGGCAGTACTTTGGTGCTTTTTACCAGCTACACGCTCTTAACGAAGGTATACCATGCCATGAAGCTGCCCTCACTGGTTTTGCTTAGACAAGGTGAAGGGGATAACTATAGGTTGGTGCAGTTATTCAAGAAAAATAGCCATTCTGTCCTTTTTGGGACTTATTCATTTTGGCAGGGAATTGATATCCCGGGAGATGCCCTGCGATGCGTGGTAATAACAAAACTGCCCTTTGCTGTTCCTGACGAACCAATAATGGAAGCAAGAATGGAGGCACTGACGATGAGCGGGAAGAACCCGTTTAACCATTATCAGATACCGCAGGCGATAATTCTTCTTAAGCAAGGCTTCGGGAGGCTCATAAGGACGAAAACAGACAGAGGAGCAGTCGTTGTACTCGATTCGAGGATTAGAACACGGAGGTATGGTCCCCGATTCCTAAAATCACTGCCGGCATGTACAATAGCTGCATCCCTTGGTGATATAGCCGGGTTTGTCGGAAAGGCCGGGAACGGAGTGAAAGAGGATTGTCAAGGACTCTGCGCCAAGGGTGCAGGCCATGGGGAAGCTCAAGGTCATGCACTAGTTGACAAGGGGGTTAGTGGGTAATGCCGAACAGGAATTGTTCAGGGCATGCTAATAATGATCCTAGACACTAAGTGAGGAGGTCGCGATGTCAGAGAAATTGAGTCATGAGGAATTCGTGAAGAAGGCCATTATCAGTCTGAGAAAGGATGGGTATAAGGGCATTCACACGGTCTTTTCCGGATTTAATGATGCCTTTAAGAAGTATTTCGTGGGTGAAAACCCCGTTGAGGTAACGAACAGATTAGCCCAGGAAGGTAAAATTGCGATGAGACCGGTGAAGGGAGGGGTGATGCTCTATCTTCTTGAGGATGCGCCTGCCGTCAAAAAGACAGGGGATGAGGCATTAAAAAAGATGGGACTTTAATAGTGCGAAGACTTTCTGATGGCCCCATGCTTGTCGGCGAGGTGTTTCATGCCTTCTCAGGAACCGATAACAGACGTATCATCGATGAACCGAAAGAGGCTCTGGAGCCGAACGGCAGGTCCGTTGTTCAGGTAGTTTTTTGTGAATAAGGACAGAAGGAAACCGCCCCAAAGCAGTCTCTTTTTTGTCAACCTATGGCCGAATACCTTTGCCGGCAGATGTTGTTCGCCGGATGAAACTAAACAACGGCTTTCTGTGGCAAGGTTCAGGCCTATTATCCGAAAGCGGGTTGAGGATATCGTGTTGGTCTCCGGTGGCAATGGACGCTCGTAACAAGATCGGTATTTTCGGAGGGACCTTTAATCCCATACATTATGGGCACCTCAGGGCTGCCGAAGAGGTAAGAGAAAAACTGCATTTTGAGAAGATACTCTTTATCCCTTCATGCAATCCTCCCCTGAAAAGCGGTGATCTTGCGCCAGCTGAAGAACGCTATGAGATGACAAGGCTTTCGTTAGAGACGAACCCTTTCTTCGATATATCTGACCTGGAATGCAAGAAGCGAGGGAAGTCCTATACGGTCGAAACCCTTACGGCACTGAATAAGTTGTATCCCGAGAAATCGTTATACCTGGTCGTAGGCATCGATTCATTTCTTGAGATCCCTGGGTGGCGTCAGCCTGAGAGACTCATGGACCTCATCCATTTTGTGGTCGTTTCAAGACCGGGCTTCAGTTTCTCGAGCATTTTTTCGATGATACCTGAAGCGAGCGTCGCCAATCTCTCCGAAGTGGATGGCGGACGCCGTGAGTGCTATAAGACAAACCTGAAGAACGGCAGAGAGGTCGTGCTTCTCAATGTTACGCCTTTACCTATATCTGCTACGGCAGTCAGGATGCTTGTACGCCGTGGCGAAAGCATAAAATACCTGTTGCCAGATAAGATAGAATCTTATATAATTTCTCATAATCTTTATCAGAAAGGTGGTGAAGACCTTTAGAAAGTAAGGAGAAGGCTGTCCTTGCCGCAAGGGCAGCTATAGCAAGGAAAGCGAAGGAGACCGTAATCCTCGAACTGAAGGGATTAACCGTCATTGCTGATTATTTTGTAATCTGCTCTGGTGGGAGCATAACCCAGGTTAAGGCCATTACTGAGAATATCGAGGCCGAATTCCGGAAGAAATCCATAAGGCCGTTGTCTGTAGAGGGGTTACGTTATGCACATTGGGTGCTGATAGACTATGGTGATGTCATTGTGCATGCGTTCGAAGATCAGACAAGGAATTATTACGAGCTCGAGAAGCTATGGCTGGATGCGCCGAGAGTCTTCATCGAGGAAGATGAAGGCGTGCATCGAAAAAGAGACATAACTACCGCGAAAGGCGAAAGGTATCATCAGTAATGGGAAAGTTTGCATTGTTGGTTTTTGTGTTGTTTCTTCTGACACTTGGATATGTCGCCGTTCTGAATAAAGAGCCGATAACCTTTACCATCACACCGAAGATGGTTTACGAGATGCCCAAGATAGCCCTCATTCTTTTGTCTTCAGCTATCGGGGCCGCAATCATGCTCCTATATTTCTTCGCCAGAGATACAAAGCGGTTCATTCTCAGCAGGCAGTATCAGCGGCAACAGAAAAAAGATCTGAAGGTTCAGGAACTCTATTACAAGGCATTGAATGCGATCCTTGCAGACAATGAGGAGGAAGCGAGGTCAGCATTGGAAGGAATACTGCGGGAAGAGCCCGGGCACTTGGACGCGATGCTGAGGCTCGGCGATATTTCAGCCGGAGCGAAAGACTTTGCTAAGGCGCTTAGCTATTACAAAAGGGCGAAAGAGATCCAGCCACAGAACCTTGAGCTCCTTTTTTCTCTGGTGCGGGTGATGGAAAAAACAAATCGGGCAGCAGATGCCCTTTTGTATTTGGACGAGATTCTCGGCAGGGACCCATATAATCTCACTGCCTTGATTACGAAACGGTCTTTGCTGGAGAAAAATGACGAGTGGGATGAAGTTATCTCTCTCCAAAGAACCATCATCAAATCTGAACACAACGAAAAGGACCGTCAGAGGGAACAGAGAAATCTCCTCGGTTATAAGTATGAACAGGGCAGGTATAGTCTGGAAAACGGCCAGAACGAAAAAGCAAAGAAGGCATTCAGGACAATCCTCAGGCTTGAGAAAAACTTTATCCCGGCATACCTGGGTCTCGCTGAAGTGATGCTGAGAGAGGGGGAGACCGAAGATGCCATAGGCTTCCTCGAGAAAGGGTTTGAACAGACATTATCCATCATTATTCTGGCACGGATTGAGGACCTTCTCATAAACCTCGGCGAACCGGCGAGGCTGATTCGACTTTACAAGAACGCCCTCTCGAAATCTCCCCAGAGCCAATCATTGAAATTTTTTCTCGGTAAGCTCTACTATAGGCTTGAGATGCTCGACGATGCCTTTGATATCCTTCTGACTGTCGACTCAAGCGGTGCTCCCTATCCTGAATTGCATCAGCTTCTGGGTAACATCTACCTTAGGCATCAACAATGGAACAAGGCCGTTGAGGAATTCAAGAAGGTGATAGACATAAAAAAACCTTTCAGCCTTTTGTACTGTTGCGATGCGTGCGGATACTCTTCTCAGGAGTGGGCGGGAAGATGCTCGAATTGCAAGTTGTGGAACTCGTACCAATTCAATCTCTACGGTAGCTGCAAAGCGTAAAGACGGCGATGCGGCATCAGGAATGAGCAACGGGTTGGACGACGAGCAGAACTATCAGGAAAATGGTGAAGGGTCCACGCCACTCACCACACATCGCTCGTCACCTCGCAGAGTCGTTCTGGATACCAGCCTTTTCGTCAATCCCGATGTGAGAATGAGCTTGGGCAGTACTCCCACCGAGGCCCTTGAAACATTCCTTTTTCTGGCTGCTCAGATACACGTCCTGGAATTCTACATGCCTCCATCGATCTTTGCGGAACTGCTGCATTTTGTCGATAGGGATAAAATACCCGGTGACCTTCTTGTCATCCTTCATCAGAAACCGCCTAAAAAACATGAGCTCAAGTGTCCCGCGATTTTGTTGTACGAGTTGATTGAAGATGTGAGGGAACGGGTGAATAAGGGACTGAGGGTCGCGGAAAACGCGGTCAGGAGCGCTGAAAAGAAAAAAACTGATGAGATCATTCAAGATTTGAGAAGGAAATATAGGGAGGCCCTGAGGGAGGGCATTATAGACAGCAGAGAGGATGTCGATCTCCTTTTGCTTGCGACGGAACTAGACGCCCTTCTCATTACCGCTGACCAAGGCCTTATTACGTGGGCGGAAAAATTCGGGATACAATGGCTGTTTCCTGAGAAGTTTAAGGATTATCTTACAGGGGCGATAAAGAGGACAGAACTTCTTTCGGCAACACCAAAGAAGTAAGATGGGATTGCCTCCTCTGCTACCAGACGATACCGGCGGCGAACCAATGACAGTTTTCTTGGTATGCTGGCGCAGGGATCTCTCCACGATTCTCTCGAGGTCATTGAGCAGCCTGCAAAAGGCAGGTTTCTTTCCCTTCTTTCTTTGTTAAAGAAGGGCGTAGCTTGTCGCTCTTTGCGTCCCGGAAAGGCGCCGGAGCGTGAAAGAAAAAGAGGACGTAAAGGGATTTGATGCCAAAAGAGCATCGGTCACAAATGCGGGGTGAACAGCATGCAGAAAGTCGTTTTGCTTAGACACGGAGAAAGTATCTGGAATAAGGAAAACCTTTTTACCGGCTGGACTGACATTGATCTCTCCGAAAGAGGGATTCAGGAAGCCAGAGACGCGGGCCGTATGCTAAAAGAGCAGGGATATGTGTTCGATATCGCCTTCACTTCGGTTCTAAAACGCGCAATACGGACCCTTTGGATGGTACTGGATGAGATGGATCTTATGTGGATTCCCGTGCACCGCGACTGGCGTCTGAATGAACGCCATTATGGTGCGTTGCAAGGTCTTGACAAAGCGGAGACGGCTCAGAAATTCGGGGAGCAGCAGGTGAAGATCTGGCGGCGGAGCTATGACATCCGTCCTCCAGCGCTCGAAGAAAACGATCCACGGAATCCGCGGAATGACCCGCGCTACAGGGAGCTCACGGGGGATCAGCTCCCCCTGACGGAGTGTTTAAAGGACACGGTGGAGCGGTTTCTGCCTTGCTGGCATGCTCGTATAGCGCCTGCTGTCAGGACAGGGCAGCGGGTACTCATCGCCGCACATGGGAACAGCCTTCGCGCCCTCGTAAAATACCTCGACGGGATCTCTGAAGAGGAGATCGTCGGCCTAAACATACCCACGGGGATGCCGCTTGTCTACGAGCTCGATGGTCAGTTGAAGCCGATACGAAATTACTATCTCGGTGATCCTGAAAAGGTAAAAAAGGCCATGGAGACGGTGGCGAGTCAGGGCAAGGTTAGAAAATAGCCTGTTGATTTACTCTTGAGAAGGTGCAAAATCTGTGATTCTCCCAGCTAACAAGACCAAGATTGTCTGTACCATCGGACCGTCCTCCGATTCGCCGGAGATCATGAAACAAATGGTGACGGCGGGCATGAATGTGGCGCGGCTTAACTTCTCCCACGGCGATTTCAGATGGCACAAGAGGGTTATCGAGGATATCCGTGCTGTCGCCGATTCAGTCGGACAGCGTGTCGCAATTATGGCCGATCTGCCGGGCCCCAAAATGCGCATCGGCCAACTGGCTCAGGAGCCTTTCGAACTGAGGCCCGGATCCGTCTTCACCCTGACGACTGACGACATCGTCGGTGACAGATCGAGGGTCTCTGTCAGCTTTTCCGGTCTGCCTGAGGCTGTGAAGCCAAGAGACACCTTGTTTCTCAATGACGGCCTGATTCAACTCGAAGTGGAAGGAGTGCAGGACAATGAAATCCGGTGCCGAGTCCTGGTAGGCGGTGAACTACGGTCCCGCAAAGGAATCAACGTGCCCGGAATCAATCTCGGCATCGAGGCATTTACCGACCACGACTGCGAGTGCTTGAAATTCGCTCTGGAACAGGGTGTGGACGCTGTCAGCCAATCCTTTGTCGAGACGGCGACGGACATTGCTGCAGTCCGCGGTGCCGCTTTAGCCCTTGGCCACAATCCGTTCATCATCGCCAAGATCGAACGCGTAAGGGCACTCGGTCATATGGAGGACATCCTTGAGGCGGCCGATGGTATCATGATCGCTCGCGGTGACCTCGGAGTCGAAATACCAATCGAGCAGATCGCAGCTGTTCAGAAGCAGGTGATGCGTCTGGCAAATCTGCGGGGAAAACCGGTGATCACGGCCACGCAGATGCTGGAGTCCATGACCAATAACCGGCGCCCCACCCGCGCCGAGGCCACCGATGTCGCCAATGCTATCCTTGACGGTACAGACTGCGTCATGCTTTCCGGGGAGTCTGCAATGGGAAAGTATCCGGTGGAGGCAGTGGCCATGTTAGCCAGAATCGCGGCGGCAATCGAACCGCACCGTGTAGATTATCAGTCGCGAGAGGCCGTCAAGGAGACCTTTGACCCCGAAAGCGCAGTCAGCATAACTGACTTGATCGCTTTCAGCGTCAAGACTACGCTGAATCGCATTTCTCCTGCTGCCGTATTTGTCCCCACCCGCACGGGCACAACCGCAAGAAGTCTTTGCCGTTTTAGGCTGCCGGTCTGGATAACGGCTGTGAGTTCCCAAGAAACAACTTGCCAGCAGCTGCAGTTCTCCTACGGGGTCTATCCGGTGCACGAACCTGACCATCCGGAAGACTGGCGTATCTATGCAAAGGGATGGCTTGCTTCACACGGGGTGAGCGGCAAGCTCGTAGTGCTCACCGAGGGGCCATCTTCTCGACACCCGGACGCAAACAACCGCATGGAGATCATTGACCTTGACCGATTGTGATGCTTCTGTCTCGAAATCGATCTCTGCTAAGAAGTTACTTCCATAAGCCCGAGAAATCAGGATCTCTTGCATCAGCTCCTCGAAGTACAGCACCTGCCCCGGGCTCAGAAAGATGTCAACGCTCTCTTTGCAAAGCTTCTGTCAAGACGGATGTATTCTGATGCTGAACGGTATCAATGACAACAATCGAGATGGGTGCAAGGTTATCCTCAAAAAGACAATTTCGTTCAGTGGCTGCGGTTCATTCCGAATGTGAGAACGGATCGTATGCAAAGGGCCTTCAGATGGCAGAGGCAATCAAGGCATAGGAGACTCAAGCGGAAGGTGCACATTGGTCTTCTGGAAGTTCACCCTAAGAAGGGAAAGTTCTGACGCTTCACTGCATTCTGGATAAACGAGAGAGGCCGCATCTTTAAAAAGGCCTGACGCCGAAGGCTTCTTCAATCAGGATTCTCTGCCAAGTGCAAAGGGTCTCGGCACACAGGATATCACTGACTTGAGTCTTGAAAAGACGACAGGATTTTCAAAATTCCACTTCGATCAGGAAGAGCCATCGCGGCATTCTGCCAGGATGGAGAATGCGGCGCCTATGAGTGTTCAACCAGAAATGGATTAAGCTTGGCGTGGTTTTCACATTGCTGATTGTCCATGCTGGCCAAGGCTATCGTTAGCGGACTTCTCTCGGAAATCTTCACCGGTACAGTAAATAGGAATGCGAGTTAAGT
>DMNE01000194.1:0-14567 GCA_003453735.1 Nitrospiraceae bacterium
GCCTCGGCCCACCAGCCGTCCAGCTCAGACAAGTTGAGTCCTCCATTGACGAGTACCTTCATACCGCTCGTCCCGCAGGCCTCCCAAGGTCGCCGCGGGGTATTGATCCAAACATCCACTCCCTGCACCAGACTCTCGGTCAAAAGCATATCATAGTCACTGAGGAAAACAACGTGTTTATACGCATGATTGCGACGAATAAAGCGTGTCCATTGCTGAATCATGGCTTGCCCCTGCTGATCGGCTGGATGAGCCTTGCCCGCAATGACGAGTTGTACGGGACGCTGTGGATTTGAAAGTATGCGCAAGAGCCTCTCTGGATCATGAAGCAGCAGATTCGGCCGCTTGTACGGCGCAAAGCGCCTGGCAAAACCCAACGTCAAAGTATTAGCATCAAAAGTGTGTTTCGCATATTCGACCCTCTCGGGCAATACTCCTGAGACAGCCAGTTCACGGGGCAGCCGTTGACGAATGAATTCAATGAGAGATGCCCGGGCCAACTTGCGAGACTCCCAGAGCATCGAATCGGGAATTGTGCGAATCTTCTCTTCGATGGTTTCCATTGTTCCCAGCCAGCGTTTTTTGCCACAGCTTTGAGTCCAGATCTCGTCAGCCTCCGGTGAATCCCACGAAGGCACATGTACTCCATTGGTGACGTGTCCGATCGGCACCTCTTCCTGAGGCCAGTGAGGAAAGAGGTTCTGAAAGATACGCCGGCTCACCTCACCGTGCAATCGACTCACCCCGTTGACCGCCTTGCTGCCTCGGACTCCCAAATATGCCATGTTAAAGTTCTCGAGAGAATCATTCGGATTCTGTCGACCAAGGGCCAGCAAAACGTCGGTCGAAATGCCGAGATTGTTCTCTGCATATTTGGCCATATATTTCTCAATGAGAGAAGGAGCGAACCGATCAAAACCAGCCTCCACCGGCGTATGAGTGGTGAAGACGTTACCTGCACGGGTAACGGCAAGTGCGACTTCAAAAGGTTGATTCGTCTCATCCATAAAAGACCTGGCACGCTCCAACACGGCCAAAGCCACGTGCCCCTCGTTGAGGTGGCATACTTCGGGTTTGATCCCGAGCATACCGAGCAGCCGCCATCCACCGATGCCCAGTGCCAACTCCTGAATCAATCGCAATTCAGGACCACCCCCGTAAAGCTCACTCGTAATCCCCCTGTGCGCAGGGAAGTTCGCCGGATCATTGCTATCCAACAGGTAGAGTTTCACTCTTCCCACCTGGACCTGCCAGGCTCGCAACCAGACCGAGTAGCCAGGAAGCACCATTTCTAGCCGCAGCCACTCGCCATTGGGTTCCCTCACAGGCGTGATCGGCAATTGACCGGGATCATTGTAAGGAAAAAGGGCTTGCTAAGCCCCGTTTCGATTTATCATCTGACGAAAATAACCCTGCTGATAGAGCAGCCCCACGCCCACCACCGGCACGCCCAGATCGCTAGCCGCCTGAAGCTGATCGCCGGCCNNAATAGATAGGGAGCGCTTCGCTTAACATAAATTCCATACTGAAATAGGCTACACAGGTCAGTGCAGTGTCCGCATGTACTTGTTGAAACCACGCAGCCGACTCCACCGCCTCACGCTTCGATTGCACGAGCTCATCAACCTTCTTACAAAAGGCAGGGTCATCCAGTACCCGCTGCAACTGGTCCCGCGAGACGGTTTGCAAAACGACCCAGGGGTTTCGCGTCAGACCCCAGAGCACCGGATCAAGCTGGCTCCATACTGCGTCGGCGGCATGATTCCAGGACCAGCGCANNTTCCACGACCAGCGCATGTCCAGCGCAAGCTCTGCAAGAGAATCGAATCCCTCGACCTCGGCAGGCAGAAAAGCATATATCGGACTGTTCATTCTTCTTTTATCGCTCATGGCGTTCCCCTCCACTGCTAACTTTGGTTATAAGCGTCTGCCATCCGTGATTTCACGTCGATTCCGCTTTTAAGCATCTTGTGTATGGGACATTGCTTTGATACTTTGAAAAGCTTCTCGCGCTCTTGGGCAGTCAGGCCACCCAGAAAATTTATTTCCATAGTGATCTGTTCTTTATATTCATCAATTTCTGTGCAGTCTTCACAATCTTGTTTGAACGTCCGCTGATATTCTGCTGTCACTTCCACCTCATCCAGCTTAAGCCCATGATATTGAGCGTAAGTGTGCACGACCACAGCCGTGCATGATCCAAGACTCGATAACAACATCCCGTAGGGCGTCAGGTCTGCTATGTGCTTTACTTTGTGTAAATCGGTCGACCCAGGCATGTGCGGGTCAAGTGACCGGATGTCCGTATCGAAATTACTCTTCTGATGAATGACAACCCTCTCCGACATAAAACCCTCCCACGCACTGTGCACCCATCTCTTTTTTTATTTTTTTCGACACGCAACGAGGCTCTCAAGGAGTCTGCCGATAAATTCTCTTTGTTGACAGGTTCGTCGGCTTGCCATTTCTTCGCGTACTAAGGCCTTCCCAAAAATAGCCGTCATCGCTTTCTTATCCGCGTTCCTACCATCTTCACGCATTTTCTCAAACTTGCAAACCCTCCCATAAAATTATATCTGCCAACGAAATGCAGAAAAATCCACCAAGAATAAACAGCGTTCGCAAGATAGTAGTTTCTATGAGCAGGATAGCATATTATAAGATCACGTCAAGTGTTTGTACGCGTTGACCAAGGGCTATCTTTTTTCGTGCAATAAGCGCCTCGAACAACTATTGAAAGTATCGCTTGCCGATGAAGAGGACCTCGCGAGCCTCAGATTGCCCAGATCTGCCTCTGCAGCTGGATTACAACTGTTGGGATGGCTACTACAAGGCTAGCTGCCAAGGAGAATTAGTACGGGAGTTATGAACCTTGACAAGAGCCAAGGAACAGCTTCGCATTCTGCAGATCTACTGCCTTTAGTTCTGAAATGGGAAGGGCTGCAAAACATACATGATTTAGTCCTCTCCGGACTGCAACAATTTGCAACGTCATTGACCTTTCGAATATGACCGAACAACACTGTCCAACCAAAATCATCACCATGATATGAGATTTAAAGGCATGCTAGACGAGACTCCTGGCCGCGGATCTCCGTCATCATGTGACCCCTTTGCTTAAAATAAAGTTTTCAGTGGAAGTGCCGATAAGTATATTATGCGGCTACGGAAAAACGCCATTTTTTCCGCTACAAGGACTCGGTGCCGGGTCATCACGCACTCTTGGCTTTGCTAGTGGCGGAAGAACCAGGAAACCATTTAGCGGCGAGATGATTGGACAGATATTCCATAAACTACAGAGAATAAACCCCTGGCATTTTGTCTGGTTTGGTATAGTTTCTTCGGAACTTCTGACGGCACTCATAAGTACCATAATCAGTTATCTATTATGGGGAAATATTACAAACCAAGTGTTGTTAATCGGCTCTGTAGACGCCTTTATCGTTTCGTTAATTGTTGTGTGGATTATCGTATATTTTACCAACAAGCATGCCGCCGAACTCACTGATCTTAATAACCATCTTCAGAATGAAATCAATATGCGCAAACAGACTGACGAAACACTCAAGGAAAGCGAAAAGAGAATCCGCCTATTGACCGATGTCGCTTTTGATGGAATCGCCGTTTCAGAAAATCTCTTTTTTTTGGAGGCAACCAACAAATTTGCCTCAATGTTTGGTTGTGCACCCTCCGAGATTGTGGGAAGACATATGTCAGACTTGATCGCGCCTGAATATTTGGAAGAGGTTATTCAGGCCATTAGCAATGGATATGATAGGCCTTATGAGACAGTAGGTATAAGAAAAGATGGAAAAAGGTTTCATCTCGAAGTCTGTGGAAAGTCTTTCTTATATCAAAACAGAGCGTTGAGAATTTCGGCGGTTAGGGACATAACGGAACGTAAGGAAATGTTAGAAATGATTCTTCAGGCCAAAGCTGACTGGGAGGAGAGCTTCAACACAATCAATGACGCGATAACGGTACATGACAAAGATTTCAATATCATCAGGGCAAACAGAGCTGCCGAGGAGCTGCTCGGATTACCCTGTCTTACCATAACGAGGCAGAAGTGCTATGAATCCTATCATGGCCGGGGATGCCCCCCAGGAGACTGCCCCAGTTGTCAGGTTTTAGCGACAGGTAAAGCCTCTACGACAGAGATTTTCGAGTCACATCTGAAGAAGCATCTCGAGATAAAGGTACTACCCCGTCTGGACAATAGTGGAAATCTGATAGGTTTAATTCATTTGGTACGAGACATTACCGAACGCAAGCTTGCCGAGGAGGAGCTGAAGCGGTCACTTTCGCTCCTGCAAGCGACTTTGGAGTCCACCGCGGATGGAATCCTGGTGGTAGATAGCTCAGGAAAATTTAGCGGCTACAATGCGCGCTTCGTGGAGTTATGGCGTTTGCCGGAGGAGATCCTCGCATCCCGAGACGATCAGAGAGCGCTGGACTATGTTTTAGACCAATTGAAAGACCCCAATGGCTTTCTCGACAAGGTACAAAGATTATACGCTCACCCGGATGAAACAAGTTTCGACATACTGGAATTCAGTGATGGAAGAGTCTTTGAGAGATATTCCCAGTCGCAACGACTTGAGGGCAAAACCGTAGGCCGCGTGTGGAGTTTTCGTGACATTAGCCAACGCAAAAAGACTGAAGAGGCACTATTTGAGCAGCAGAGTTTTTCCTCAACCCTTATCCAGAATTCTGCAACTGCTGCTTTCGTTCTGGACAAGATGCACAGGATCATGATCTGGAATAAGGCATGCGAAGAGCTCACCGGATATAGCGAGCGGGACATGATCAGTACCAATAACCAATGGAAGGCATTTTACAACTCCCAGCGGCCTACCGTTGCCGACATAATTCTCAATAACGAGATTGAGCGTATGCCACTGCTCTACAAGAACTACTCAAGATCTTCCCTAAATCCACAAGGGATAAGGGCCGAAGGGTGGTTCAAGAACCTTGGTGGCAAGGACAGATATCTAGTTTTCGAAGCTTCCCCGATTTATAACAGCAAGGGAGATCTGATAGCCGCGATCGAAACGCTCCAGGACATCTCGGAGAGCAAAAGACTTGAAGAACAGCTCCGCCAGTCACAGAAAATAGAAGCAGTCGGTCAGCTTGCCGGGGGTGTGGCCCACGACTTTAACAATATCATTTCCGCGATAGTTGGGTATGCACATTTGGCCCTGATGAAATTACCCGAGAACGATATGATCAGGGGAAATCTGGAACAGATTCTCCAAGCATCGGATAGGGCAACTACCCTTACTCAGAGCCTTCTTTCATTCAGCAGGAAACAGGTAATCAACCCGATGCCAAATAACCTCAATGATATCGTGAAGCGGCAGGAGAAATTCCTGTTGAGGCTAATCAGAGAAGACATAGAAATCACTACGACCTGTGCCGCGGTTGATCTGACAATCTTTGCCGACAGCGGACAGATCGAGCAGGTACTTATGAACCTTGTTACAAATGCAAGGGACGCCATGCCGGAGGGCGGACATATATCGCTACGCACAGAGACCATGCATATGGATGAGAAGTTTATCGAGGCACACGGATATGGTAAACAGGGCAAGTACGCACTTTTGTTGGTTTCAGATACTGGGGAAGGGATGGATGAAAAGACGAGGGTCAGGATATTCGAGCCCTTCTTTACTACCAAAGAACAGGGAAAAGGTACTGGCCTTGGCCTTTCGATGGTGTACGGTATCGTCAAGCAGCATGACGGTTTCATCAACGTATATAGTGAACCAGGGAGAGGAACGACGTTCAAGATTTATCTGCCGCTCTTCAAAAGAGTTGTCGACAAGGATCAAGAAGAAACCAAACTCGCCCCGGTAAAGGGCGGTTCAGAGTTGATACTCGTTGCGGAGGACGACGTCGCACTCAGGAAACTCGCCTCAGCGGTACTGCGCAGTTATGGCTATAGTGTGGTTGAAGCGATCGATGGCGAAGATGCGGTGATGAAATTCGGCAAGAGCAAGGATGATGTGCAGTTGGTTATCCTCGATGGCATCATGCCGAAAAAGAACGGGAAGGAAGCCTACGAGGAGATCCTGACTATGAACCCCTCTATCAAGACAATTTTCGTAAGCGGCTATGCTGAAGACATCATCAGCAAGGAAGGTCTCCTTGAGCCAGGCATTAACTTTTTACTCAAACCCCTGGCACCCTCGGCTATGCTGCGGAAAGTGAGAGAAATGCTGGATGCATAGGCATGTTGCGTGATTTGTTGTTGCTACTTTATTCTTGAGATGCTCTTTCGGTCTTGCCCGTTGTATATTTACTGCTTCTAGTCGTACGCACCGCACCCATTCTTCATTTCCGCGGAATTGCATGGTTACTTTTTATCTGCGTCACTTCCTTCTCTTCACAAGAAGACTTCATTAAAGACATATAAAACATCTGTCGCAAATGACGGTATTTCTGGAGTATAATACCATGCAGTGTGCGCACTTTTTTAGGTTCTCTAATACAGGTAAAGAATGATTCAGGTTAGCAATTTAGATAAAGCTTACGGAACGCAGGTAATTTTTGACAGTGTCAGCTTCACTGTCAATGCCGGAGAACGTGTTGGCCTAGTCGGCAGGAATGGCCACGGTAAAACAACCCTCTTCAGGATGATCTTCGGAGAAGACCACCCTGACTCAGGAGTTATCAGTACCCCTGCGAATTACCGTGTCGGCCACCTTTCCCAGCATATCCACTTTACTGAGAGTACGGTACTGAAAGAAGGCTGTTTGAGTCTGCAGACAGCCGAAGATGGCAGAGATGAGACATACCGTGTTGGAACCATCCTCATGGGTCTCGGGTTCACTCGAGATGATTTCACCCGCAACCCTTTCGATCTCTCTAGTGGTTATCAGATAAGGTTAAACCTTACGAAGGTGCTCGTCTCTGAGCCGAACCTTCTGCTTCTTGATGAGCCGACAAACTATCTTGACATTGTTTCGATGCGATGGCTGACACAATTTTTGCGCAACTGGAAAAAAGAACTAATACTGATCACCCACGACCGGGGTTTCATGGACAGCGTGACGACCCACACCATGGGCATTCACCGATGCAAGATACGGAAATTGAAGGGATCGACCCATAAACTCTATGAACAGATCCTCCAGGAAGAGGAAGTCTACGAGCAGACTCGGATAAACGACGAAAAAAAACGAAAAGAGACTGAGCAGTTCATCAACCGATTTAGGGCTCAGGCGAATAAGGCCAGCGTAGTACAGTCAAGGATAAAGGCATTGCAGAAAAAGGAGAGATTCGAAAAACTCTTGGAGCTAAAAGACCTCGATTTTGAATTCAGTTCGGCTCCCTTCACAGGAAAACAGCTCATCTGCGTAGAAGACTTGTCCTTCTCCTTTAACCGTGATGCTCCGCTTCTCATTAACCGGCTCAGCCTATCGATAGGGAAAAAAGACCGAATCGCCGTTATCGGGAAGAACGGCAGGGGAAAGACCACGCTTTTGAACCTTCTAGCAGGGGAGCTTACTCCGCTAAGCGGCAAGATCTTCTGCCATCAGCAACTCAAGGTCGCCTATTTCGGCCAATCGAATATAGACCGACTCGATCCCCAAAAGACAGTCGAGGAAGAGATCCTAGATGTTCACCCGCACCATCATCGTGGGTCTGCTCGTAAGATCTGCGGTGCCATGATGTTTGAAGGTGATAATGCTTTAAAAAAAATCTCTTTTCTTTCAGGTGGAGAGAAGAGCCGGGTGTTGATTGGTAAACTCATCGTGAGCCCCGCCAACCTACTGCTCTTGGATGAACCGACAAACCACCTCGATATGGAAGCGATTGATTCTCTCCTTGAAGCTATCGAGGCATTTAAAGGTGCAGTCGTAATTGTCACCCACAGCGAGATGATCCTCAGTGCGGTCGCCACCAGGCTGATTGTCTTTGACAACGGAAAGCTGCAACTGTTTGAAGGAACCTACCAGGACTTTCTCGACCGCGTCGGATGGAGGGATGAAGATACCGACAAAGCCCGCAGCTGTCAAGTCATGAATGGAGAGAGAAAAACGTCAAATAAGAAAGAGCTTCGGCGCATTCGGGCAGAGATCATTAGCAGCCGTTCCCGAATCCTCGTCCCACTGCAGGATAGAATAGCCGAGATTGAAGATACCATCATGCGCCTGGAACACGAAGCTGAAGGTGATACCAATTCCCTCTTGCAGGCTTCAGTAAAGGGAGACGGCGAATCTATTAAGAGGCTTACAAAGTCGATCCATACCTCGAAGCAAAGCATTGATGCGCTTTTTGCTGAGCTAGAAAGGCTGACCGGCGAATTTGACGCCCGATCAAGAGAATTCGAAGAGAGGCTCAGCGAGTTTCAGCAAGAGGTGCATTAGCTGATCGTACCTTTTTCTTCCATCTTTGCCTTGAGCATCTCTCCAAGACTTCCAAAACCACTCGATGACACCTGTCTTCTCTTCTGTGAATTCTTATACTGTTCGAACTCTTCCTGCTCCACCCTTTCCAGAACACTTTTACGGCTCAAGCGCACTTTTCCCTGATCCGTATCGACATCAATCACAACGACTTTGACCTCTGTCCCCGGAGGAAACATGCGGTTATGGTCAGTACCGCCTGGAGTCCCTATCTCCGTTTTCGGAATGAGCCCAGTCAAACCGGTTGGCATTTTTACAAAAATCCCGTACGGCATTACCCTCTCGACCACACCTCCAACGAGTTCTCCCACCTCCGGGAAAATAATCTTTTCCGGTTTCATCTTTGGCTGGATTGAGAGAGAAATCCTCCTGTTCTGCTGATTGACCTCCAGAACATAGGCCTCTATGAACTGACCAACTTCAACAACCTCTTTCGGGTGATTAATCCTCCTGCCAGCGCCAAGGTTCGAGATGTGAATCAAACCGTCAACTCCCGCCTCCAGATTGACAAAAGCGCCAAAAGGTGCAAGCCTTACAATCATCCCGCTCACGCGACTGTCGACCGGGTACTTCTCCGCTGCAGCAAACCATGGGTCTGGCTGCAGAGCCTTTAAGCTCAAAGTAATGCGCTTGCCCTCCCAGTCAAGAGCGATGATCTTTGCCGTCACCGCCTGCCCGATAGAGAGGAGATCTTCAGGTTTGCCCGTCCTTTCCCAAGAAATCTCACTGACAGGAATCAGACCGTCGATTCCTCCAAGGTCCATAAATGCACCAAAATTCTGCAGGGAACGCACCGTACCAGAAACCTCCATCCCCACGACAAGTGTCTCCTGCAGTCTGTTTATGCGCTCTTGTCTGTCCTGTTCAAGCAAGGCTCGCCTCGAAACGACAATATTACGGCCGTCTTCTTCATATTCCAGCACCTTGAACGGGAATGCCTGCCCAAGATAAATTCCTCCTTCACGACCTCCCCTCAGGTCAATTTGAGAAAAAGGACAGAAACACCTCACGCCGCTAACCGAGATCTCAAAGCCGCCTTTCACCTCGCGCTTAACCTCGCCATTCACAGGCAAGCCGGCCTCAAAAGCACCACGGATTCCGTTCAACCTGATTGCCGAATAGCCGCGTACGCGCGTTGTCAGCACTTTCGTGCCATCCTGCGCAGACACGAAGTAAGCCTCGATCTCATCACCTGCCCGAACAGGGAGAGACCCCTCATCGTCAGTGAATTCCTTCAACTCTACCACTCCGTCGCTCTTCCCGCCGAGATCAAGATAGACGAAATCTCCAGAAATACTGATCACCCTTGCTTTGACTTTCTGGCCGGGTTGAAGCCTTCCTGCCAGGGAACTGCTTTTCTCCAGAAGAGCTGAAAAACTCTCTTCGGGCTCAGCGGCTTTGCCAGTTCCGTCGTCTTTCGAAAAATCATTCTCACTACGTTCATCAGACATAATCGATACCCTCACAATCATTCCCCATGTATCATACATCTCTGTGCTCACCAGGTTACTACAAAACCATGGGAATGGACAGAATTACTGAAGTCCTACTCTAATCGATTTCGCATGCATGAGTCAATGTACCGCAAAGCCCTCTCACGCGGAACTCCATGGGGCAACCGTGGCGGATATTTTACACTCCAGTTTTCTGAGCCAACGGCGCCACTTTTCCGGCCAGGATCTGCAAATGTTCCAAACCATCTATTGCTTGGCAGGAGGAATCAAAGTAGCATTGATTCAGTTCTTCCCAAAGGGAAAGGTCCTCTCAGAGTAAACGAGTTCAAGGTCAAGCTTAAGTAAGAGATTCTCAGCCTTTTTTTCTACTTTTCAACTGCTACGGCACAGACCTTCAGCTCGGGGATCTTTACCTCGGGATCCAGAGCGTCGTTAGTAATCACATTCGCCGCCGCCTCACCGTAATGCATCGGTATGAAGACCGTGCCTTCGGAGACCCTGTAGGTAAGCCTCGCCTTTATCTCCACCTGTCCGCGTCTTGACCGGATTTTTACCGCATCGCCTGTCTTGACATTCAGTATCTTTGCGTCTGAGGGGTTGATTTCGACATAAGCCTCCCCTGCGTGCTTCTCTATTGGTCTGACCTTCCTCGTCATCGAGCCCGAGTGATACTGAAAGAGGTTCCTCCCAGTCGTCAGGACAAAGGGATACTCCCGATCGATAACCTCGGCAGGAGGCGTAAACCGGACCGATACAAAGGGCACCTTGCCTTTCGTGAATCCGTCCTTGTAAAGGTATGGCGTCCCTGGGTGATCTTCTGAGGGGCAGGGCCAATGGATGCCATCCCTTTCGATCCTGCCGTATGTGATACCGGCCATAGCAGGCCAGAGCCGTTTGTACTCTTCAAGAACCTGTTCGGGCGAACGATATTCCATAGGATAGCCGAGACGTTTAGATATTTCCATGATGATCGAAAGATCGTTTCTCGCCTCTCCCGGCGGTTTCACACATTCTCTTACCCTCTGGACTTTTCTCTCCGTGTTCGTGAAGGTCCCGTTTTTCTCAGCAAAGCAGGTCGCCGGTAAAACGACGTCAGCGAATTTGGCGGTTTCTGTCATGAATATGTCCTGGACCACCAGGAAATCGAGATTCTCAAGCGCCCTGATCGTGTGGTGCATATTGGGGTCGGTAATAATCGGGTTTTCTCCCATGATATACATCGCCTTGAGCTTCCCATCGGCAGCCGCGTTCATCATCTCCGTGGCCGTGAGCCCCGGTTTCGGCGAGAGAGAGGCACCCCAGCCTTTCTCGAATTTCTCTCTTACCTCGGGAAGATCCACCCTCTGGTAACCTGGATAAACGTTCGGCAAGCACGCTGCGTCGGACGCGCCCTGGACATTGTTCTGTCCTCTGAGCGGATTGATGCCGGTGAATTCCCGCCCGATGTTTCCGGTGAGCGTCGTGAGGTTGGCGACCGCTCTAACGTTATCGGTGCCGCAGGTGTGCTGTGTGATACCCATGGTGTAGAAGATCCCTGCGCGACGGGATTTCCCGTACATTCGCGCGGCCTTTAGGATGTCCTCTTTCGGAACACCGGTTATTTTCGCAACATACTCAGGCGTAAACTCCTCGACCGACTTCTTCCACTCCTCGAACCCTTCGGTCTTTTGGGATATGAACTCATCGTTGTGGAGACGCTCCTTGACAATTATATGGGCGATTCCGTTAAGAAGCGCGATGTCTGATCCGGGCTTCGTCTTCATGAAAACCTCGGCAAACTTCACCATCGGAACTTTTCTCGGGTCGGCGATGATAATCTTGGCGCCTTTTCGGTAGGCCTTGATCATTCTGTTCGCGATGACGGGATGCGATTCCTTTGTGTTCGAACCGATGATAAAGATAACCTCCATCCCCTCGATCTCGCGGATAGAATTCGTCATAGCCCCTGAACCGAATATCGCGGCCAGCCCGGCCACGGTTGGAGCGTGTCAGAGACGGGCGCAGTGGTCGACGTTGTTCGTTCCGACCCCAGCGCGGATGAGCTTCTGGAAGGCATAGTTCTCTTCGTTCGTGCAGCGCGCCGACGAAAGCCCTCCGATAGCGTCCGCACCGTATGTCGATTTTATCACTTTGAGTTTCGTTGCAATTAGGTCATACGCCTCTTCCCATGAAGCCTCTTCGAATTCTCCATTTCTCTTTATCAAAGGCTTCTGCAGGCGCTCATCGCTGTTCACGAACTTGTACCCGAACCTACCTTTTACGCAGAGCCAGCCCTCGTTCCAGGTCTCTTCCTTCGAAGTGACCCGTATGATCTCATTGCCCTTCACGTGAAGCGTGATGTTGCAGCCGGTACCACAGTAAGCACAGACACTGTCCACCTGTTTCACTCCGAGTTGTCTTCCCCTCTGGGTCCAGAGCTTGCCCGTCAACGCCCCGGTCGGACAGACGGCGACGCACTGACCGCAAAACTCACAGTCGAGGGTCTTTTCATAGGCGGTGCAGATTTTGGATTTGAAGCCCCTGTGCCCGAAGTCGATTGCCTCCACCCCTTGAACCTCATCGCAGACCTTCACGCACCTGCCGCAGAGGATGCATTTTTCGAGATCGCGTCTGATGAAAGGATTCTTGTCTCCCGTTGTGTAGGTCCTTCTCTCTCCCCCAAAACGGTCTTTCTGGATACCGTAGGTGTAGGCCAACTCCTGGAGCGTACAGTCACCGGCCCCTTCGCATACCATGCAGTCGTTCGGATGGTCTGAAAGGATCAGTTCGAGAACGGTCTTCCTCAGGCTCTTAATATGGGGGTTTGAGGTGGTCACCTCCATCCCGTCGCTCGCCGGCGTAGTGCAGGAGGTCACAGGCCTCGGTATCCCCTTGATCTCGACAATGCAGAGCCTGCAGCCACCAAAGGGGCTTAGTTTCGGATGGTGGCAGAGCGTGGGGATCGTAATATTGAGCGCCTTCGCCGCATCGAGAACAGAAGTCCCGTCTGGGACCTCTATCGTTTTGCCATCTATCGTTACCTTAACCATGATTACTCCTTCCGCACCGCATTGAATTTGCAGACATCGAAACACGCGCCGCACCTTATACATATATCGGAATTTAGCTTGTGGGGTTTCTTCTTCTGTCCTGTGATCGCTCCCGCGGGGCAAGCCCTGAGACAGACGCCACAGCCCTTGCAGAATTCTTCGATAATACCGTACGTCAGGAGGTCCTTGCAGACCTTCGCAGGGCATTTCTTTTCCTTAATGTGGGCTTCGTACTCTTCACGGAAATACTTCAGCGTGCTGAGAATCGGATTCGGTGCAGTCTGTCCGAGACCGCACAGGGATGCCACCTTGACATCGGCACAGAGGTTCTCAAGTAACTCAATGTCCCCCTCTCTGCCGAGGCCCTTCGTGATCCGCTCCAGTGTCTCAAGGAGCCGCTTCGTCCCGATCCTGCAGGGNNACGCATTTCCCGCAGGACTCGGCCTGGGTGAACTGGGTAAAGTACTTTGCCATGCTTACCATGCAGTCGTCCTCGTCCAGGACAATCATACCGCCCGAGCCCACAATAGAACCGACCTTTGCCAGGGACTCATAGTCGACGTTCAGGTCTATCGTGCTCGCCGGGATGCAACCCCCCGAAGGCCCTCCGGTCTGGACCGCCTTGAATTTCTTNNATCCCCCCACCAATCTCATAGATAATCTCCTTGAGGGTGATCCCCATAGGAACTTCGATAAGGCCCGTATTCTTTATCTTTCCTGTGAGGGCGAAAACTTTCGTGCCCTTCGACTTCTCGGTTCCGTAGGAGGAGTACCAGGAGGCGCCCTTGCCTATGATATAGGGGATATTCGCCAGGGTCTCAACATTATTAATGACCGTCGGTTTTCCCCATNNGGCATGCCTCTCTGTCCCTCGATCGATGCGATAAGGGCTGTCTCCTCGCCACAGACAAACGCACCAGCGCCCAGTTTTATCACTATATCGAAATCGAAATCGATTCCGAAGATACCCTTGCCAAGGAATCCCTTTCGATGGGCCTGCTCTATTCCGAGTTTCAACCTCTCCACAGCTAAAGGATACTCAGCCCTGATGTAAACATAGCTTTTCTGAGCACCGATAGCGTACCCGCCGNNCTGCGGTCCATGTACGCGCCGGGATCGCCCTCGTCGGCATTGCAGATGATGTATTTCGTGTTACCATGATTGTTTTTCGCCAGTTCCCACTTCACGCCGGTAGGAAACCCTGCGCCGCCCCTTCCCCTTAGGCCCGAGTTCTTAATCTCATTAATGATGTGCTCGGGCGTCCAGGACGTGAGAACCTTCTTTGCCGATTCGTAGCCGCCGATTGCGATATAGTCTTCAATGTCTTCGGGATCGACCCTGCCGCAGTCCGAGAGGACCACCTTAACCTGCTTGTCGTAAAATGCGTCGTAGGTGTCGTCAACGAGCCATTCCTGTACCGGCTTCCCACCTATTAAGTGGTCGTTCACAATCCTCTCGACCATCTCCGGCTTTACGTACTGGTACACCGCCTTGGACCCATTCATGTAGACTTCTACGAGAACATCGCGCGCACAGAGGCCTAGACAACCCACCTGGTGTGCCGAACAGTTCTCCTTGATTGTGGCCTTTACATCAGTTTTGCAGAGAGCTTCGTTAAAGGATTCTATGATCGTCTTGCCTCCCGCAGCAATTCCTGCAGGCCCCATGCA
>DMNE01000194.1:14599-15822 GCA_003453735.1 Nitrospiraceae bacterium
AGGCATGCGACCTTTTCGACAGTAAATGCACCATCCGGCGTCGTGTCCTCTCCGTCGGATAGTTTGAGCTCCCTGTTCAGGCCGTTGAGGATCTTCTCGGCGCCTTTCACATGGCAAGCGGTTCCGCAACAGGAAGTTATCTTGTTCTTTCCGATTGGCTTCATGCGGAATTGGGAATAGAATGTGGCGACGCCGTAAAACTTGCTTGGGGCGATTTCGAGTTCGTCGGCAAAGTACTCGACCGCTTCCTGCGGTACATAACCAAACGCCTCCTGCGTTTCCTGGAGCAGGACAATAATGTTTGCTTCCTTTTCCCTGTACTTGGCAGCGATGTCTTCAAGCGTATTTTTCATAGTAAACCCTCTTATTATAGCACAAACCTAACACAAAAAATCCCACCGAGCCGACGTGCAGAAGTAACAGAGTTTGCAACAATTTGATGGACTGTTTTTGGGCTAATATAAGTCCAGAAATTCTCCTCACTCCTTTCAACAATCGCCCCATAATTTATCCGGAGAATGCTGAGAGCTTACAACTCTATCCTTGATCCAACCTCAAAGATACCCGAGTCGAAAGTCTCGGGTGAAGCTGCCGCTGCCCAACAGAGCAGTTGTCGGAAATATAGTGCCGACTTTAGCCGATCAAATAAATTAGCGCCTTGATTTGTAAAGCACTTTAATTTCAAACTGCGGGACTTGTGTTAAATCGAAAAAAGATCGAAAGTGGACTCTAAGCACAGAGAATGTGCTTAGAGTGGAAACTGTCGGATCGCGGTGAAGGATCTGATGTAGTCCCCACCAATGATTCTAACCGGGAAATCGGCTAAACAAAAATGCTATTTTGCCACGCTTTTTTAGAGTATTTTCCCTCTCTTCGCGAAAAATTCGCTCAACGAAAGCCGTATGACCCCTCCCCTGGACCACCTCTTTCCGGTTTCTTGTGAATATTCCTTTGCGAGGGCCTCAAGTTCCTCGAGAACCTCTTCTTCGAGGTATACCGATGTTTTTATAAGATTTTCGTGTTCCTCGCTCATGGTCATCCCGTTAATATCCGGCAAGTATTAAAATATGTGTCTATATTCTTGCCGTCCTTCCTGATGTAGTTATCCTTTGCCGAGTCCACACTGATTTTTGGGTGAGGGCCGCCCTGCGTTCTTGGTACAGAGTCACTGATGAATTGCGGCTCCCCATAAAGTCGTTGTCTGCTATCGAAAAGGTGCGCAA
>DMNE01000269.1:0-190 GCA_003453735.1 Nitrospiraceae bacterium
CTCAGACTGCTTCGCCTTCCACTGCGATATCCTTCCAATAAACCATTAGCCCCATGGGCATTCCAATTATTAATCCAGACCGGAACATTGGTGCGGTTCACTTTCAGGAGATTTGCGATATCCCCCGATGTATGTTTTTCTATGCTTAACAGAATCGCATGCAGACGTGTTGCCACCCGATATTGGTGGT
>DMNE01000269.1:253-6104 GCA_003453735.1 Nitrospiraceae bacterium
TTGTCAATATCTATTCCTTTGGAAGACCTGCGGTATAAAGGTTTACTCTGAGATATGTCGATTTACTTATGCTCAGCTATATAACTGACCTCAAATTCATGATGAATCGCACCGGGCGAAGCGAAGCCAATACCTGCTGATATCTCGTGGCTGCCCGGGCAACCTCTGTGTTTCTGCGGAGGCTTTTTAAATACTCTCTTATCCAGTATCGTGNNTCATGACTTGCGAGGCTTCGAAGTCATGCGTGATTCCAATTACTGGTCTATTTCATTGTTTGAGCGTCGTCTCTGCGGATTCTATCGCCCCAACTATCTGCTTCTGGTTAAGGGCAAAAAGTCTCCTCGCTGTCTCATCGCCGAAGAGAGCCTCCACTTGTCTACATGCCGCCGAGAGTTGTGGGGGGCGCTTCCGCAAATTATGGGCATCTGAAGCAACAAAGTCTACGAGGCCCTCTTTTAACATCGAAATACTCGCCTTTCTTATGTCCCTACCGAAGCCCCCGATAATGCTCTGCGCTGTAATCTGAATCATTGCACCGAAGGATCTCAAACTCTTGAGAACAGTGAGGTTTTTCGACAGAAGGAGGTGTCTTTCGGGATGGGTGAGAATGGGTGTCATACCTCGTTGTTTGAGATTGAAAACAAAATCGTTCATGGAGGGGGGGATTACAAAATGAGGAAGTTCGATGAGGAGATAGCCAGAGCCATGGAGGGTAGGGATGTCACCCCTTTCTATCTTCTTTATCATATCAGGGGATATCCGCACATCAGCTCCGCACAACAGTGTAATACCTGCCGGCAGACTCGATAGAAGTTCCCCGTAAGCTTCTTTTATTTTAAGTGTTGTATTGTCATAAACGCCATCCATGATATGGGGTGTGGCGAATATCGTGGATATGCCGTCGTCAATCGCCATTCTTGCCATCTCCACCGATTCTCGCATGTCCACGGGTCCATCGTCTATCCCCGGCAGTATGTGGCAGTGTATATCAATAAAATTCAACTCGGTCCCCCTCCTTAATCCGAAGGTTGTCGATCACTCCTGCTCTCACCTCAATAGCTCCTGCTGGAAATCTCCCTGACGTATATTGTCTGCATAGAGACTCCCTGTCGCAAGGAGGTATATTCTTGTATATCGATGCAATCTTCTGTTCAGCATCGAGAAAGATGAGGTCAAAGGGTCCTTTCACGTGCAAGGAGTGGATCACGATGTTCTTATCGCTGTCAGCCTTAAAAAAAATCGCCCTATCATCAGAAGGGAGTTCCCTGAACATGAGGCCGAGAGTCTTATCGAGTTGCGTTTCAGCTACTTCAGTGAAAAAACGTGCTTTAATCGTATCAGTCTTGCCATCAAGCACCCTTATCTTCATAAAGCTCTTTCCGGCAATATAGAGCTTAACCTCATAGGGTTTGAATTCATCGATGATATTGCCGTCCTTAACAACATGCCTCTCCCCCGAAAAATAGTCGTCCAAGAAGCTTATGCCGTTTTCTAAGCCTGACAACCTTCCTTTTACCGGCTTATCAAGAACATTTATCGCAATGATGCAGAGGCGCTTGCCGTCCTTCAGCATTCTTGCGTGGACCGGCTTCGAGCCGTCAGGCGCGTATGCATAGAGAGAATCAGAGGTAAATTCGGGAATACCTTCGGCGTTGAAGAGAAAGAAAGGGCTTAAGAATTTGAGTTCCTGGATAAGCTGCCTCACCTCCTTCAGATGGGGCTTGTTCAGTCTGAGATCGTAATTGCCGTCCTTCACGGTATAGAAGAAAAGTCCTTCTGCACCATGGATGATAGCGAGATAACTCAATGCCCTCATCTCCTCATAGGTCGGCTCCCTGTCCCATCCCTTTCCTTTCCATCCTTGACCGCCGAACATCTGTACGACAGCCCAAATACCTTTTCCCGCCGCGATCCTTTTTGCTTGCTCCATGCTCTTGCTGAGCCATATAAGGGGCTCATTCGGAACCGGATACTGGTCCATGAGAATGACATCCGCCCCCTCTCTATAGCTTTGCGCAAACTCCGGCCTGACCATGGCCATGAAGGTTGGATGAGTTGAACCTGCTTGCCGTATGATATTGACTGTATCTTGAATCCTTTCGACAGGCACAGACCGCGCCTCTGGTTCATCTTCCACGTACCAGCCGAGGAGACGATCAGATTCGCTCAGTCTCTTTAACACTTCTTTGCTTTCGGGTCTCGCAACAAGGAATAAGCCTTCTCGGTTGGAGGCTTCTATCAACTGCTCGACGTTGCCATTGCTCACTCCCGTGACGACACCATTAAAACCGATATCACTGATAAAAGAGAAATCCTCCTCTGTAGCCCCATAGGCAATCAGCGGGAATACATCATTTCTCAACAGAGGTTTCGTGTCCTTAATAAAGGGTGGAGACCCTTCCCTATGTTTGTCATCTGCTTTTACGATGAATGGAGAGGAGAAATAAAACTGAACAGGATATTCATTGATGAATTTCAGAGTAGTGGTTTCATTAACCGCAGTGAAAGAAAAACTGAAATCCTGCCATCCCTTGGAGATAAGGTGATTGCCCAACCTCATCCGCTGATTGAAAATTTCGACTTCGGGGTAGACTGCCTCCAGGAATTCATCTCTATATGCCTTAAATGAAAGGAGATAGGTTTTGCCCTTTTCGAGGCCTTCGATACGGCACCACCATTCCCCGCTCCTGTCCTCCCCACCCTTTATGCCTAGAGCCGCCAGGGGAGGATCCCCTGCCAGACCAACACTGAATTCGCTGCTCTTGACACCCTCAACATCACCTGTTCCGTGATACCAGAAGTGGGGAGCAAGGGCAACTTCCTGAGAGGCTATAAATCCGGGGTTCGGCACCAGATTCTCTTCACATTCACCTCTTGACAGGAAGATAAGGAGTGCGCTGCTGCATATCAATAAACCCCTACGAAGCATTAATCCCCCTCCCAAATGAAACTGCCATACCGAGTATAAGGCAAAAGAGGAGTGCATTTGAAGGGATGTGGAGATTAAAGTCGAAAACGCTATGCACCGCCATGGTAGCGAGAGATGAAAGGAGGCCGGCTTTCAGATAAAGCTCTCTTTCCTGCCATTCTTTTTTTAGGATGTATCGCAGCACGATAAAGAAAAAGAAACCCCCTATGAGGACGCCAAAAATACCTCCTTCAAGAAGAAGTTCCAGATAATCATTGTGGGCATGGTCATAATACNNAAAATATGCTCGAAGGTGCCGAGGCCGCTCCCGAAAAGGGGAAAATCTTTAAAGGCGGACAGAGTTCCCTGCCATGCAACAAGCCTCTGTTCATTGGAGACTTCAGTCTGCGCGAATCTTTCTATCACGGGTGACACTCCGAAAGAAATGAGATAGATACCCAAGGCGAGAATAAACAGGAATAGGGGAATGAGTCTCTTCTTCGAGATCGACTGTGTAAGAATAACGAAGGAGAAGGTGGCAAGACCGGCAAAGAAGGAGATGATCCCCCCTCTTGAGAGACTGAAGAAAAGGGAGCTCGCCATCACCACCGTCAGAAAGGCATACAACACCTTTTTTTCAATTGTTCTCGACCTAAAAGCGATGCCGAGGGAAAGAAAAATGATCATATTTATGAAACCGGCAAAGTGGTTACGATTGACATACGGTCCAAAGGGCGAGCCGCCCTGGGTGAGTTCCCTGAACCAGTAGAGCTTGCCGTTCCATGTCGCCTTCTGGATGATCCCGAACACCGCAAGGAGGACTCCAAAGACGGCCAGAGCCTTTATGATTCTCACGAAGCTGTCTCGCTTCTCTATTCCGAAGACGGCCAGGGAAAATACCATGAAGTAGATAACGAGCCCGGATAATGCCGACTCCGTCTCGAAGGGATATATCGATATGCTGTGATATGCAGGCGCTATTTTCGGGGAAATAGTAACTATCTCCTTCATCCCAGGATGGAGGACATCTATGAGCGAAAGGGGCAGCGGAACAAGCTGAAAAAGGGGGTAGACAAGAATCGCCGCCAAGACAATAAGGATGCTCTTCGTACCAGATGATACCCTAGCAAAACTCTTAACCTTGAGAACAAAGAAAATAAAAACCACTGCTGTCATGAGGCCGATCAATGCTATAGACCATGTCTCTACTGAACCGAAGAGCAGCGCAGAGAGTATCACAATAAAGATGAGGCTAATTGCTATCATAATCCACCCTGGCTATCTTAAAATCACCTTCCTCCCGGGTAAGAATCCATCGTATATCCCCTTTAAAGGCTTTCTCAGTACCGTCCATCTTTTCTGTATGATATACGCCGTTTACGATGATAGTATCTCCTTTCTCCCGGATCTGAATGTTTTTTACCGTGTACTTGTAGCCTTTACTGATAAAATTCTTCTGATACGCTCGCCGCATCTCGTCATAATGCTGCCCGTTCTCCTCGATAGCCGCCTTCGAAAAGAGAGAGAGGAACTCCTGCATGCTTCCCTTTTCATAGGCATTTATATAGATGCTTAAGAAAAGATAGACCTCACTTTCCAAGTCTCCTGCAACGATACGATGACTTGGCGATCGAGAAGGGGTATCTGAGCTCTCATCAGCCCTTGCCATTTTCTGAGACTGTTGAGGTTCCCGCCTGTCAGATTGCAGGGGTTCAGAGACTTTGACCTGCCTGCCCGCTGCCTGAGGAGGCTCCCCACCTGAGGGCTTATCGGTCTTTTCGATTGCAGGTCTCTGAGCTTGCAGCATTTCTCTCTTGTCCAATGGCTGGTCGTTCTGCCTGTTTCGTTTTTCATCCGAATACCCGGATGTCTGAAAGCTCTTTGGGTCTCCCTGCCCAGTCAAGAGATTCTCTTCCGTCTTCGTGACATTGGTTCTTTCAGTCCGTTTATTCACTGATTTTTCTGATTTTTGGACGCTCACACCATCTTGTTCTTCAGTTTTCCCCTTTGAGGGTTTATCTGACCGATCGGCCATCCGATCAACCGTTCGTTTTCGCTCTCCGCTGTCAGCCTGGTCATTGGCGGTTTTCTTGATAACCTCTGTCGCTTGACTGCTGGAAATTGTAGAATGCCTTTGATCAACAGACGACTTATTTTCCCAAAATATGATCAGCAGTATGAAAAACGAAACGACAATAGATACGGGAAGGATAATCTTTGGCAGAATCTTCCTCATCGCAGGCGACAATAAATCATGTCTCTCCAGCCTTTTATTATTCCGGGAGGCGCTCATTCTTCTCGGGGCTCCTTGAACACCCGCAGGCCCTGCCGTCCTTCTCATCAGCTTTCGGTCATACTCGAGCTTTTTCCCGGCGTCTTTTAAAACACTGTAAACCTCATTGATCTTCCTCGCAGCCCTGCTGCCATCCTCGCTATCCAGATTCCTGTCAGGGTGATAAAGAAGCAGGAGGTTCTTCCACCGATTATGGATCTGTGTTTCCGAGGCGCTGTGATGAAGACCGAGGGAAAGATAATAATCGTTTTCTGGATTGAAGTGCAACTTCTCCAGGATTTTTTTGACATTCTCGATGACGTAAGGTCTGTCAATATGCTTTAGAGAGAGAAATTCCTTCGCCTCATCGGTGTCATTGAGAAAATCGATAAAGGCGTCAAAGTTACGAACCGCATGCATGCAGAACCGCTCCCAGGAAATGCCTCCCCTGATCTCGCCGATAAATTCAAGCGCGCTTTGATAGGTCAGTCGTTTTTCAGTTAATCCATGCTTAGAGAATCTATCCATACGTCCCCGGCTATCTTATTATCAAATTTGACTGACTTCTCTCTTCTCACACCGACCACCACGGTCCTACAGTCCTTCGGTGTGATAAATTCAATCTCCATCCTTCTCCATAGGTTTGTATCGGTGATGGTCTCTGACCTTTT
>DMNE01000350.1:0-167 GCA_003453735.1 Nitrospiraceae bacterium
GCTTTGAGGTCATTCTGGTGAATGCTCGGCATGTGAAGAATATACCGGGGAGAAAGACAGATGTTCAAGACAGTGAGTGGTTGTGCCGACTCTTACGAAGTGGTTTACTCAAAGGCAGTTTCATTCCTCCGAGGGGGATTCGGGAGCTCAGGGACCTGACGAGATAT
>DMNE01000350.1:189-8756 GCA_003453735.1 Nitrospiraceae bacterium
GATACGTTTGGGGCCAGTGGGAAGCGAATCATCGGGGAGTTGATGAGAGGCAAGTTGGGAGCAGAAGAGATGGCGGAGTTGAGCAAAGGGAGACTCAGACAAAAGAGAGAGGATTTGAAAGAAGCTTTAGTGGGAGAGGTAAGAGAGCACCATAAATTTATGATCAGGGTCTCCTTAAGACACATCCGGGCTATGGAGAAGATCCTATTAGGAATAGAGCAGAAGATCCGGGAGAAGATAGAGAGGGATTACAAAGAGGAGGATGAACTGCTCCAAACCATACCTGGGGTGAAAGAAAACGCCTCGACGGTCATTGCTGAGATAGGGGTGGATATGGACGTCTTTCCGGATGAGATGCACCTCTCTTCGTGGGCAGGGATGAGTCCAGGCAATAACGAGAGTGCCGGGAAGAAGAAACCTGGCAGTACAACTTACGGCAATAAGTGTTTAAAGGCGATACTGATCGAATTCGGATGGGTTGCATCAAGGATGAAAGGTACCTATCTGAGGTCAAAATACCACAGCCTTGTAGGGAGAAGGGGAAAGAAGAGGACATCAGTGGCCTTGGGGCATAAGATTCTCATCATGTGCTACCACATATTGAAATACAAGCGTCCCTACAAGGAACTTGGGGAAGACTATTTGGACAAGAGAAGAAAAGACAGGATCACGAGGAGTTATATCAAGAGGCTCAACCATCTTGGGTACGAGGTTATCCTTCAGGAAGTCGCATAACCACNNAAGACCCCGAGTTTGAAACTGACTCAAGCCAGTTCTAAGAACAAAGCAATGTTGCCATAGAGCACGCAGGGGAAATTTTTAACGCCTGAACTGGCTATCCACATCCTAAATAAAAGGAGATGATCATCGGAATAGGCAGGAGATCAAGAATAAAGCAAAGAGAGATCAATTTTCAGGGGAAATCACTAAAAATTACAGAAGAAATTTTTATTGTTGGAGGGCCGGATATCACAGATGGTCGAGATGGATGTATCTATTTGATAAATTTGGGAGAATTGATTCTGGTCGATACCGGGGCAGGGTGGAGTGTTGATAAAATTATTGATAATATTAAAAAGTTAGGATTTGATTGTAACAATCTGACTAAGATCCTTCTTACCCACTGCCATATCGATCATATTGGAGGTGTCCCGGAAATTAAGAAGAGGCTTGGATCAAGAATATACATTCACGAATTGGATGCTCCGCCTTTGGAAAATGGGGATCCAATCTTAACCGCTGCAAACTGGTATCAGACAAGTTTTCCACCAACTCCTGTCGATGTGAAATTGAATTCTCCAGAAGAAACACTAAATATCGGCGATCAGAGAATTGTCTGCCTTCACACGCCTGGTCATACTCCGGGGTCCATATGCATCTATCTGGACAAAGACGGAAACCGAATTCTTTTTGGCCAGGATCTTCATGGTCCTTTACTTGAGGAGTTTGGGTCAAACATTGACGACTACGGCCGCTCGACGAAGAAGTTGCTCGATCTCGATGCAGATATCCTCTGCGAAGGCCACTTTGGAATTTATAAGACAAAGAAAGATGTGAGAAACTATATCCTCTCCTACCGCCGCCAATATGGAGTGGAGTGAATCGATGTGGAATAATAGGGTAGAATATAACGCTTGACGTTTAACGCGGTACGTTATATATTGGTGAAGGGTGATAAAATCATTCAAAAATAAAGAGACGGAGAAAATCTACTCTCGAGAGATTTCTCTAAAATTGCCGAGAGACATTCAACAAATTGCGCTGCGAAAATTAAGGATGGTAAATAATGCGAAGAATATGAATGATTTAAGAATCCCACCTGCAAACAGACTGGAAAAATTGAGCGGCATTCGTGAAGGGCAACACAGCATTAGAATTAATGATCAATGGCGCATCTGCTTTATCTGGAGGGACGGGGATGCGCATGATGTAGAAATTACAGATTACCATTAAGGAGAAATGCTATGAAGAAGAAATTGCATCCAGTTCACCCCGGAGAGGTTCTCCTGGAAGAATTTCTCAAACCCATGGGGGTAAGTCAAAACAAGCTTGCCATCAACATTGGAGTACCTCCCAGAAGAATAAATGAGATTGTGCTTGAGAAAAGAAAAATTACGGCTGACACTGCTCTGAGATTGGCCCTTTTTTTCGGAACATCTGCGGAGTTTTGGCTTGGGCTCCAGTCTCAGTATGATTTGGACGTTGTCGCCGACAAACTGGGTCCACGTTTGGTGCAAGAGGTGAGAGAGTACTCAAAAGCTGTATGAGAGAAGAAATAAGCTAAGAGGACGGTTATAGGGAACCTAAGCGAAGACCAAATAAAACGTCAGGATTTTGTTGACAACCACATCTTTGATCTCGTGAGACGACTTAATCCTTCAACAAGAGCATTGGAGTGGGACATCGAAATGATCGCTGACCGGCAAGTGCCCCGCAAGCCCGCCCTGCAGGCGGGGTCAAGGGGCACAATTTGAACGAGATTTCTTTCCCGGGAAGCCCCGGCCTGTGGCCGGGAGCTTCACATTAGAGATACAATCCAACATTGGCTTGTTGATCGATATAAGATCGTTGATGAGTTGGAATTTTATCCGTAAGTGCGCCACGAAGTTGCACAAGAGATGAGGGGAGGTCCCTCGGAGTCGGCTTGCAGGAGCAGGCTTCAAACCACCTTAAGCTGCTTCCCGTAAAGACGGGAGGTGGTGAGCATTAAGGAAAAGGCACCGTGAAAGGGGTCAGGTGAGGTTCAGGGAGGCGAGCGGAAGCGAACTACTGATGAGGTGTCGAAAAGAATAAGACGACCGTCAGAACTGGGGGCTTACGGAACTCCAGGATAAGTCCAAGATGAACCTGCTTACTGCTTGGATGGCGTCCGGCATAAAGGTAGCGCGAACCTGAATTAGGCTCTTGTGTGGAACGTGGGAACCTGTCGTCTCGATGATAAGGGAGAAACTCAAGTGAGAGGGCCTCACGAGGGTGAGAGTACTGAGGCGGGACACAGGGGCGGAATAACCCGTAGTAGCGATGAAGTCTCGTAATGGGGATGGAGCGAAGGGGTTATATTGTTCAGCCTTATTGATTGNNTGGGAGGCGTACCAACGTGTAAGAGTGAACAAAGGGGCTGCGGGAGGAGATGCGGAATCGATTGTGGATTTTGAGAAGGATTTGAAGGGGAATCTGTATAAGATTTGGAACCGCATGTCGTCAGGCAGTTATTTTCCTCCACCGGTAAGGGCGGTAGTGATCCCGAAGGACAAAGGAGGTCAGAGGGTATTAGGAGTTCCAACCGTTGCGGATCGGGTTGCCCAGATGGTTGTTAAAATCTACCTTGAACCCGAAGTGGAGCCGATATTTCATACTGACTCGTATGGCTACAGGCCGGGGAAATCAGCGATTGAGGCGGTAGGCAGAGCGCGGGAGAGATGTTGGAACTACGGCTGGGTATTGGATTTAGACATCAAGGGGTTCTTTGACAACATCGACCACGAACTTCTGATGAAGTCAGTAAGAAGACACACGGACAGGAAGTGGATTTTACTGTACGTAGAGAGGTGGTTAAAGGCACCGGCGCAACACCCCGATGGCGCTTTGGTTCAACGGGATCGAGGAACCCCCCAAGGAGGGGTGGTGAGTCCACTACTGGCCAATCTATTTTTGCACTATGCCTTTGACGACTGGATGAGAAGAAGATATCCTGAAATCCCATTTGAGCGCTATGCCGATGATGTGATCGTCCATTGCAAGACAGAAGCGGAAGCGAAGGAACTGAGAACGGCGATTGGGAAGAGGTTAGAGCAGTGCAAACTGGAGCTTCATTCGGAGAAGACGAAGATAATTTACTGCAAAGATGACAAACGGCGTGGTTCGTACTCAGATGAGAAGTTTGATTTCCTGGGATTTACTTTTCGTCCACGGCTGATCAGAAGTCGATGGGGAAAATGCTTTGTCGGCTTTAATCCAGCGATCAGTCCGGAAGCAACCAAATCAATACAGAGTACTGTTAGAAGCTGGAGACTACATCGGAGAAGCGACAAAGCGTTAGGAGATCTTGCCCAGATGTACAATCCCATCATCCGGGGATGGATCAACTACTATGGACGGTTTTATGGGTCTCGCCTTCATGCATCGCAGATATTTCAATGGAGCGCTTGTGCATTGGGTACGCAGGAAGTATAGGCGGTTTCTTTGCCATCGCCGGAATGCAGAGCACTGGCTTGGCCGGTTAGCCCGGCGCGAGCCACGGCTTTTTGCACATTGGCAGATGGGCANNGCCGGATGACGGGAGACTGTCACGTCCGGTTCCCTGAGGACGTGGGGGTGAAATTCCCCCGCGTTACTCGACTCACCAAGCCTCAGAGTAGGACTGAGCTGTAGAGGTAGGTGGAAGCGTTAAATCCAGCAGAAGGCGATTTTTTCCTTGGAGAGCGAGGACTCCTTCCTGTACTCGTCAAGGTAGAACTTTCTGACCTTATCGAAGATTTGAACAGGGAATCTTCAAAAGATACTTTTCACAATCTCATTTTTCTATTGACAAAGTAGTCACTTTTGGTATTGTTGATTCTACAATCCTAATGAAACTTTCTCTTTCCGAGGGGGGTGATGGATGGAGAAAGACCTTTAAAATTTTCCTTTCAAAGTTTTGAAGTCCCATCGAAAAACTAGCCCTACATTCCTGTCCGACTTCTAAAAATATTTTGAGGGTCTTTCATAAAAACCAATATCATTATAATTTAATCTCCGATACAGAAAAAGTCGCAGATATTGTTCCTCTCTATTTTTTTCTAGAAAGTGTCCACCTGGAGAAAGTAATGAAATGGAGTTTCCAAAAGGTACCTGTATGATGCCTCCAAAGGAGGATTTTTGTATCTCTTTGGAGGCTTCTCCATTCAGGTTACTATCAGCGAAATGTAAATGCACAAAAAAATGTCATTCTGAGCCCCGGCGGGCACGCACGACGAAGTTAGCGCTAAAATGAATTATGGAGGTTTCTTATGAAAATCGCAAAAATCGTCATAATTGTTGTTGCTGCGTTCTTCATCTTCATGGCTTATAGAGGATGGGCACAGGCCGATATTTGCACTGACTTAGCCCTGCAACCGTACGGCGGGGCTACAATTACAAGTGCCGCAATGGTTCCACCCAATGGTGGCACTCCCGCTTACTGCAGGGTGACTGCTACAGCTGGAGAACAGACCGATATTGAGGTTCGGCTGCCAGACAACTGGAAGAAACGCTTCCTGCATTTAGGAGGCGGTGGGTTCGATGGGATCACGCCGTTTGATCCAACGTTTCCGCCTCTACCAGTGGAGCCCCCTTATGACAACCTACTGCAACAGGGGTACGCCTTAGCTGGTTCAAACGGAGGCCACCGTGCAACGCAATATCCCGGCCCCACGTTTGCCTTGGGCTATACGTTGGCCCAGGATTACGCTTACACCGCAATCGGCACCACTGTGAGGGTGGCGAAGGCGCTTATTGGTGCCTACTACGGAGAGCGCCCGAAATATTCCTATTTTGTGGGATGTTCCAACGGTGGGCGTGGTGCCTTTAATGCAGCAGCGAAATATCCTAATTGGTATGACGGCGTCGTGGCAGCCTCGCCATCGCGCAACATGCCCGGTTTGAGTGCAGCCTGGATGCAGTTCATGCCCGCAATGGCACTTACACCTGGTAAGGTAGCAACGCTGTATAATGCGACCGTTGCAGAATGTGACGCTCTGGACGGGCTTAAGGACGGCATCATCAGCAATTGGGCCGCATGCACATTTGATCCTGCAAGCCTCCTGTGTAAAGGTACGTCCAATGATTCCTGTCTTACCGAGCAGGAAATTGCCATCGTCAAAATGATTCAGAGCAATCTCACGCTTTCCGACGGAAGGCTTATCTATTCGCGGACGGGGGTTGGCCAATTGAACTGGGCTTACGCGTATGGCATCCTTGGTCCAGGATTCGTGGATTGGCTCACCTTGCGAAATCCCTCCTACTCAAGCTGGAATCTCAATCAGGAATTCCCTACTATTGTGGAGGTGCTGGAGGGTGCATACGCCTGTAGCGGAGAGACGGATGCCCTTGCTAAGTATCTAAATTCGGGCAAGAAGATGATCGTCTGGCACGGCAGCGATGATACCCTGCTTTCTCATTATGACACCATTCGTACCTTCTACGATGTAGTGAGAGCTGCAGGTCCAGGGCGCGAGAATGCACAGTTGTATGTGGCTGGGGGAGTCAGTCATTGTGGAGGGGGACCGGGTGCAGACACAGTTGATTTGGTCAGCGCAATTACCGACTGGGTCGAACAGGGTCAAGTGCCTGGGAGGCTCTTAGCTTCCAAAGTTAACCCTCAGACCGGCGAGGTCCTGTTCACGCGGCCCCTATGTGAGTACCCCAAATTTCCGTACTACATCCGCGGGAATCCTAACGACGCCGTCAGTTTCAGGTGCAAAAATCCTGAGATTCCCATATTCTATTAGAGTGGGAAAAAAACTCCCTCTATCTCAACACCCATCGACGTTCAGTTGGCCATAGAAGTTTTAAAGAATATGCAAGGCAAATAATACAATCAGGACGATGAGTGATTTCTGCGGTTGAGACATTCCCGATAGGCCCCGCATGGGAATAAACCTTCTAAGTGTGGAGATGTTGAGACTCTTCGCAATGACCACCGTGTGACACTTCCACATAGATGTGAGTTCAACGAGATTAGGGAAGAGCTATTAATCCCGGGTGCGGAGAATCTGAAACGTCGTGTTTTTTTATTGAATCGCATACTAAGAACGACTGGATTATTGATGAACAGAAAGGAGGTGATCATCTCTTTAATTTTTTGGATAGCGTGATTCTTTATCCATCGAAAGGAGGTTTCACATGAAGAGCATGAAATTTTTGTCGCTTATTCTGGTTTCTTTATTTTTGGTTGTTTCGATAAGCTTTCCGGCAGTAGCAGGTGCTCAACCTTCCATACCACTACCACCTAAATCAGTAGTGATATATCGTGACATAAACTATGGAGTTCCACAGATTTATGCAAACACTACTTACGGGCTTTTTTATGGCTATGGCTACTCTATCGCTACGGACAGACTGTTCCAGATGGAAATGATAAGACGCACTGTTTTGGGCACGGTCGCCGAAGTACTTGGGTCATCGTGGGTGACTTATGATAAAGGGGTTCGCTCCAATTACACACCTGCCATCATTCAACAGGAGTACCAGACGCTGCACCACAGGTACAAAGATATCTTTGAGGGTTATGCTGCTGGTATGAACGCACGGATAGGCGAGGTTTTGAAAAATCAGGCCACCCTTTTGCCTAAACAGTTTACAGATTATGGCTTTTTGCCAACTGCTGATTGGACAGGACTTGACGTAGTTATGATATTCGTAGGTACGGTGTGCTTCCGATACTCCGATTCCCCTGTAGGCTATAGCAACTTGACGCTTTTGAATAATTTATTGGCGGTCCATAACTCAGCGGACGCATGGAATATCTTTAATCAACTCGAATGGATTAACGATCCTGGCGCACCGACAACAATTCCGCCAAAGGAGGATCTAACGGAGGCTTCCCCTAAAAAAGATTATAAGCAAACCGCAAGATACAATCTTAATTATCAGAATCAGATTTCTCCGATGAGGACGGCAGAGGCGGATTGGGCATCCAAGGAAAAGGAATTATTATCAAGCATTGGATTGGGTGCCTTAGCCGAACCCCCCTCTACAAGCAATCTCTGGGTGCTTGGCAAGAAAAAGACTTACGATGGGGGATCAATCTTTCAAAATGGGCCTCAATTCGGGTGGTTTAATCCCGGATATGTTTATGAAGTAGGGCTTCACGGGGCCGGATTTGATGTGGTGGGGAACACACCTTTTGGCTATCCGGCGATTTTCTTTGCCCACAACAAGGATATCACCTGGGGAAGTACAGCCGGTCTTGGTGCCCTTGTAGACATCTATGAGGAGCAATTATGTTCCACAAATCCTCACGCTAATCAGGTATACGGATACATGTTTAATGGTCAGTGTCTGGATATGGATATGCGAACTGACACCATAAATGTAAAAGGGGGACCCTCGGTGTCCGTCAATGTCTACCGAACTGTCCACGGCCTTGTTGTAGAGTTTGGTCCACCACCTGGTGTTGCACCGTATATTTATGCCGTCTCATCGCCACCACCGGGCGGTTCCACTGGTGTTGCTTACAGCAAGAAACGGTCATGGGAAGGTTACGAACTTGAGTCGCTCATCGGTTGGATCGAATCNNTAAAGACTTTTCCCAGTGGAGAGACGGTGCATCGCAAATGGCTATAACAATCAACTGGTACTACGCTGATACAAGGGGAAACATAGGCTATATCCACAATGGGAAATATCCCATAAGGCCAGAGTGCCAAGACTTCCGCTTACCTGCATCCGGTACAGGGAATTGTGAATGGCTGGGAATTCGACCTTTCAGCGAAAATCCTCAAGACTTCGATACAGAGCAGGGATATTTCTACAACTGGAACAATAAGCCAAGGATCGATTGGGTTGGGAGCAGCTGGGGTTCTGCAGACCGAGTCCATGTAATTATC
>DMNE01000259.1 GCA_003453735.1 Nitrospiraceae bacterium
AGTTGGCACTATGTTTATTACGGGCGGCAGTCACTGCGTCGCAAAAAAAATTACCAGGTAATACTTCTTCCTGTAGCCAACACTGTAGCCTTTTTTGCTATAGCACAAGGTTGCTCCAGGAAATAGATGGTGTGTAGAGATTCCGCCGATTACGGTTTCGTGTAGAACTTCGCACATGTATGNNGCTTCCTGGACTCAACACTATCGCGGTTCTACTATGGAAGCTAGGTTTCTTTCGGAAAGAATTAGTCAGTTGGAATCATGAGCGATGAAGGGTACGTGTAGAACTTCGCACAGGTATGAGGGATGTGGTTTTCTATCATATCTGTAAACCTTACAGGTGACCTTCAAGTCAGCAAGGCGCCGTGTCCTCAAGCGACACATCCATGTGGTGGGCATGCCACCAGCGAGAATTTATCCAATCCCTATCTATTGCAGGAATCCCCTTTTGTATATCGGTTAACAACGCCCCGCTGAAAAAACGGTGCTCTTTGAGTTGAGCTATACACCCGTCCACATCAGACACTACTTCATCTGATTTGTCTGAAACCATAAAAATCGTCGCAAGGTTGAGCTCTTTGACAGTTGGGTCCAGTTTTTCTGTGATGACCCTATCCCGGCCTATCTCAAAAACTTTGCCGTCCTTCTCAAATACTGCGGCACAGAGCGGTGCAGTTTTTTTCACAAAACAGAAGAGCATTATCAGTCTGTCCAGCAACCACCAAGACAATTGCCATGCCGGTGCGGTCCTGTCATTTTCACCCGGCGCAAGGATCACAGCATTGCTTTCGCTCATCACCTCAAACCCTTCTGGATGGCGTGTAACCCAGTGATCCGGGGCATTAAGAAAGAATTCGGTAAACCTTTTATCGGGGCTCTGCAATACATCAAGGTTTCCCACCATAAAGAGCGTGTCATGCATTTCAGTGCTTGCCCCAAAAGCAGGGGTACCGGTAGTATCGAAGAAATCACTAGTCCTGACAATCTGTTCGGAAAGCGAAAACTTCTCGAGTAGTTCGCTGTCACTATCGTCCGGAAAATACTTTATTCGAAAATGGCCTGAAAAGAGACTCTCCAGGGAGTAATCATCCTCTTGGGTCGCCCATTTTCGCGGACTCTCCGCTTCAATCAGTTCGAGCAGGTACGTTCCAGGTCTGTCTTCGAACCAGAGGTACCAGCCAAGGGCTCCTGTCAGCTTTTCGCTTATCCCCTTAATCCTGAAAAAACTTCTTGCCGAATCGCTGGGGATAATAATTCTGAAGATGCTGTCGAATATAGCGTGGATTTCGGTGACAGGATCGATGTGAAGAATCGCTTCGAATTTATTGTTTGTCTCATCAGAGTTGAAGTCCGGCGGGCTTTGTCTTATCTGGTGGGCAATGACACGCTTGATTGCCTCCACTTTGCCCAGCTTCTGATAGTCGATGCCCAGCCGCCTCGCTTCATCCTCAAAGAGCTCCCATGGATAAGTCGATGCAATAGGAAGGCTTTCGAATCCTTCCATGGATGCCGCCATCCCGTCTGCCTTACTGCTTTCCTTCGTGAACGCTGCAATAATCTTTACCGCATCCTTTATCAATATACTGAAAACATCTCTGCGTGAGACGAACCCTTGATTACTCATCTATGACCTCTTATGCTGACCTTATCCCGTCCTCTGTTTGACTGGAAACCCATCGAAGAATAAGGCATGCGAAATCATTAACATTAAGAACATAACTGTCCAGGCAAGAGAAGTGTCATTCTCCTGCCCAAGACCAGGTACGGTGCCGAGAAGTTTAGGTCCGATAACATAGTAAAGTTTCGCTATCACAAGGCCACCTATTATGGCAATGAAAGTCCTTACAATGGCCCTCAGAGGCAGGTTTAGCATTATCGGCCAGTTATCAAAGTAAAAGTGAAGAATCGCCGCTGCCGCCTGCATAAACATGGCCATTTCTGCAACGTGGTTCCAGCGCCATGCCGGTTGCTCAGTGGTCATACCTCCTTCAATCGCCTCGGCCCCAAAGTACCAGGTCATAATGGAGTTCGCCAACCGCATGATTACAATACCGGCGACAATAACAGATACAGCAGTCACGATGCCACGCAGCCACGTGCCTCTTATAAGAGCAAATGGTCTACCCTCCCACAGCATTCTTGTCCAGTATAGAAGAACGAGAGCGGGTACTATCCAGCCGAAATGAAAAAGGCTGCTCCGTGTCATCGCCCAATTCTCCCACCACGGAACGGCTGCCATGAAGGACTGGGCAGGATAAAACATGTAGGCTATATGGGGAAAGAAGAGAAACACAAAGACAATGACTGCCAACAGTAGGCCAATAACCCAAACAGAAAAGGACCGTGTCAGCTTTCCACAGTTGACCCATGGGGCATAACCGAAACTGGTCAACCAGAGGATAGTCATGAAGATAATACACGTGTTCATCATAATCTGTGCATAACATCCGTTCTCAATAGCCGTTTGAGCATACTGACCAAGACCGCCACTCGCAATAAGTTGTGGACCACTGAAAAATATTGGACCAAAACGGCCGATTACATTGTAGTAGACGCCAAACATTATAAGGGCAGCGATGGCGACGTAAAAACCGAGGAGTGAGAAACCCTTGAAAATCACATTCCCCTTCTCCATGAAATTGCGGCTGAAAGGCCAGAAGTCAAAAACATCGACGCCCCAATGGATTACCATGAGGATCGTGATGACAAGAGAAAGCCCCACGTTTGGGGTGTAGAGACTTACAGGTCCCCCAGGAGAAAAGAGGAAATACCAGACGATCTGGGATATGATAAGAACGATCGCAAGGTTTATGGTCCCAGCCCATGGCTGCGGGATAACATTTTTGGTTGGTCTTTCGTGATGTAAACTTGTATCCTGTTCCACTGTCAAAGAGTATCTCCTTTCCCGTGAATGTTCTGTGACTTCTCACCATCCACATTAAAAAGAAGCCTTACCGACATACTTCGGAGAGCTGCCGATAAGGCATTTATGTTTCATATCTAAATCACCAATACGTCGCCGTTCCTCAGATAGACGTTCTCCTTCGCGCCCGGTCCGGTAGTCGGTAACTTCTTGTATGTCGTGTATTTCTGCGTGCCGAGAACGATTGGAAGACCTTCAGCCCGTGCCTTCTGTGCCCATATCCAACCCGTGCAGTGGTTGCATCCGATCTGCTGGAGGTTCAGCCTCTTCACGCCTTTGATGATATCATCAAACTTCGGGTCCCAGTTTTCAAAGACAGCGATATGTAGACCTCCATAGCAGCCGTATAGTTTTGCACCTTCGATATTCCGTTGAGCCCATGTCATAATGTTCATGAGACCTGCGTGGCAGCAACCCGTTACAGTCACAATCCCTTTATCCTTTATATTGAAATAAAAGTTTTGCTCACCCCGTACTCTATGCATGATGGGGACATCGAACATCTTGACCGCAACACCCGGATAGAGTTTCAGCAGCCTGTCAGGGCCAAGTTCTTCAAGATGACCCGTATGAGGGATATCGTTATACACCTTGGAAATATCGTTCTTGTACTTTCCTGCAAGAAGGGCTTTCCCTTCAGGATAGAATGTGTTTGGGATCACAAGGGGGACTTTCTCCCATCTTTTCAGTGTGGACCTTATCCCCCAGTAGTGGTCGAAGTGTTCGTGCGTGATGACCATGATATCAATTTTTTTGTTTTCCAGCAGCTTGTCAACACCCGATTTCTGGAATACATAATCACACCAATCCTGTTTCCAGTTTGTATCCATAAGGATTGTGTGCTTCGAGCCATCAAGCTGCTCCACCTCCAACAGGGCAGAGTAGCCTCCAATGTTATCCTGGTTCCAGGGAACAGCATAGCCCGAAACCAGTGTTCCTCCACTGTCCTTGACAATCTGTAGTTGAAGGGGAGTATCGAACCAAGATGTTTCAGAAACACAGGTTATTTTGAGAGATTTGCATTGTCCGATATCTTCCTTCTTATCTGCAGCATATCCCTTTTTTATAAGAGGGCCTATGCCTGTACCCGCAACAGTGACAGCTGTTCCTGTAGCTACCAGACCTTTTAAAAATTCTCTTCTCTCCATACTGTTTCTCCTTTCTTCATTAATACGTTATGTGTTCTTTTACTCCGCTGCCGCAGTGCCCTGAAGAAACAAAAAAGCCGAGTTCACCGACAGATTTTTCCCTTCGGCAACTCGGCCATCTTCTATGAGACCCGCCGCTTTCCGTCCCCCCCTCGCGGAGGGTTTGGTTTTATCGGGAGCGCCTCTACTTACCCGCTTTATATCACTTTAATTCACAGTTGTCAACTGAAAGTTTTAATAGTGAATTCAAAACAGGGCAAATCTTGTCCCGGTGGCATTCAGAGAGGAATGCTTGTTACGACATGCAGTCTTGAGTCTCGAGTAAAAAGGAGACTGAAGGTTTTTATCGGGAAACAGCACCGTATCCAAATAGCTACAGTCTCGACTTGTCGGTGGACTCAACAGTCAAGCGGCGTTTGTAACGGATAAAAACATCAGGGCAAGTGAATACATTTGT
>DMNE01000027.1 GCA_003453735.1 Nitrospiraceae bacterium
GACCTGGATGTCGAATGGTCGGGCGCAGTGGCGAAGAATGCCTCTATTTTATTTGTGGCCTCGAAATCGACTCATTCAACGGACGGTGTGGATCTGTCGGCTCAGTACATCGTCGATAACAATCTGGCGGCAGTGATGAGTACGAGTTTCGGCTCGTGCGAGGCAGACATGGGAACGTCAGAGAATGCATTCTACAATAATCTCTGGCAGCAGGCTGCTGCCGAGGGCATCACCCCATTCGTTGCATCGGGCGATTCGGGCGCCGCTGGCTGCAATCTAGGCAGTGACAGAAACGAAATAAAAAGCAAACGGGCGACCGAGACGCCTCTGAAAGCCACTGCAAATAAAGCGGCGATAGGGGGCGTTGCTCAATCCGAGCGTCTTCGTTTTATAATGGCCTTCACTGTTTCCTGTATCGGAGTATTCGGGCGCTACCATCATCATTTCCACAACCACTTAACGAACATACTGTCTGGGCGCTAGGCCTAATCCTCGATGCCTTGGGTGTTGCTCCCATCTCCTAAGCCTCAATACCACCTTTCTCTCATAGGGAAAATGCAAACACAACAGGGGTGCTCAGGAATTGCTATCACTCCATCCACATTAATGTCGTTCTTCTTCGTGTTGCCGTTCTTCGTGTTGTTGTGGTTGTCCGTGTTGCTGTGGCTGTCCGTGTTGTTGTGGCTGTCCATGTTGCTGTGCTTGTCCGTGTTGCTGCTGTTGTCTCTGTTGCTGATGGCGCTGAACCTCAGGTCTCTGTCGATATTGCTCTTGCCTTTGATGTCTTAGTTCCTGTCTCTGTTGTTGTGATCGAGGTTGATAGCCCTGGACGCCCCAAGTTCCGTGTTTTGCCCAATAATGATTTGTTTGCCAGCCCCTCCAGTTCTGTTGAAGTCGTTGGTAAGGAATCCGTTCATAGCTCCACGGATGTCCGTACCAATTATGGTCTCTGTAGTACCCTCTCCAACCTGGGTCTATATCAAAATAAAAACTTGGAACATTGTTATAATAAGCCCACCCCACGTTGTAATAACGTGACCGATACCAGGCACCTTCCCATGGGCGCCACCACCAGCCGTTCCAGAAAAAGAGGTCTACAGTAACGTCAGGAGCAACGTAAACATCACTCGTATCAGGCATTGCTACCACCTCTGGTGGCGCAGGCAATACGATGGGCGGCGGCAGAGCAACAGCGACAGGCGGCGGAGCAATAGTAACGTTTACATCAACCCCTGCCATCGTTGGAGTAGGAACTACAAATAGCAATGCCAAAAGCATTGTTCCACAAAAGAATTTTTTCATTTTTTGTTACCTCCTAATTAATAGAAACGTTTTTTCATATAATCTCGCTCAGTTTTTTTAGGGATGGTGGTTATTAGTTACCACCCATCCTCGTTTAAATGGTGATCTCCCTTTTGTGCCGCATACGTTTTTTATGAAGTATAAATGTAAATGAGGGGGGTGTCAATGACTCGACTTGGATTAACGGGGAAACTTTGGAAAGGGCCTCATGCGTGTCTTGGGGATGAATAAATGCCACCGTTCTCTGTGCGTATCTCTTCCTCGCCGTGCCCGTGTTGATATAAACTTGTTCGAGTCCGATGCGTATGACCCTGATTGGCGATTGCAGAGGATTGTGGGGATGTCTCATCACCACTGCGGAATGTTGTTCTCCGGTCTTTGATGGACGTTGCGGAGGACATCGAAATCTTTTTTCAGCGGCAAGAGCCCGGGCCCGGTTTATGACCCGTTCGGTATTTTCTCCCTCATAGACGCATATACCGAGGCAATGTCATCTTCACGCCAGCTTAAATCATTTAGGCTGCTGTTTTTTTAATTGAATATTCTCTCGTTTTTCAGATACAATAAGGTCATTCATTTCCCTCCAATTAAATGGGGATATTAAAAAGAAGGAGAAAAAACACCATGACAAAAGCAGATCTCATCGAGAAGGTAACCGAAAAAGCAGGGTTCACCAGAGCTGACGCTGAAAAAGCAACGAATGCACTTGTTGAAAGCATAATAGAAGCTTTAAAGACAGGAGAAAATATTACCTTGCAGGGCTTTGGTACGTTTAAAGTCAAAGACAGGCCAGCAAGAAAAGCTCGGAATCCACGCACTGGAGAAGAGATCAATGTGCCGGCTTCCAAATCAGCAGCTTTCTCGCCGGCAAACACTCTTAAAAAGTTTTAGTTTTTCATCTCAAAGGCCAGGCTTTAGTACACTACAACTCTGGCGGCCGTCTTTGAGACGGCTCATTACCGCCAAGCCTCCCGCTTTGAGGGAGCGTTATGACTTCTTAACCGCGGCAGTATAGAGGCATTTGTACTACGGCTCAGTGATTACCTTATGCAATATTCTGCTCAGATCACTGCTTGTGAAAGGTTTTGCAATTACGGCTTTGAATCCGTATTCCTCGAAATTAATCATTACGGTGTCGTTGGAATAACCGCTTGAGACAATGGCCTTAACCGCAGGGTTTATTTCACGGAGTTTCTTTATCGCTTCCTTACCTCCCATTCCGCCAGGAATAGTTAAATCCATAATGACAATATGAAACGGGTGAGAGGATTCCATAGCTCTTTTATATAGTGTTATTGCCTCAGCGCCATCAGAGGCTACCTCAACCTCATATCCAAGCTCCCTTAGTATATCACTTCCAACATTTCTAATCTGTTCCTCGTCATCCATAAGGAGAACATTGCCTGCGGCAACAACATGTTCCTCTTCATCTGACTTCTTCTCAGCAATCTGGTTTGCTGAAGCAGGCAGATAAATGGTAAAGGTTGTTCCAACTCCTAACTCTGACTTGACAGTGATGTAACCCTTATGGTCTCTAATGATGGAATGTACCATTGAAAGGCCGAGACCGCTACTCTTCTGCTTCGTTGTGAAGTAGGGGTCGAAGATCTTCTGAATATGTTGTTCAGATATACCTGTGCCCTGGTCCTCGATGCTTATTTTCACATATTTCCCTTCAGGGACCGGTAAATTCTCTTTCGATCCAATATCAATATTCTCCGCATCAACTCTGAGCTTTCCCCCTTCGGGCATCGCGTGGCAGGCATTGATAACAAGATTGCTGAACACCTGACTCATCTGGCCTTCATCTATCTCAAGATGCCATATACCCTCTGCGAAACTGAAGTCGCATTTCACGCCGCTCCCCCTGAGAGCAAAGGTTACAGAATCTCTTATCAACTGCTCCACAAACATTGTTCTCTTTATAGCTTTAGCTCCCCGGGCAAAGGTAAGCAGTTGTTGAGTCAGATTCTTTGCATGATAAGATGCCTTCTCTGCCTCTTCAAGTAATTTGTATACTGGGTCAGAGGGTCTCATCTTTATCATTGCAAGAGAAATATATCCTAGAACGGCTGTCAGGATATTGTTGAAGTCATGGGCGATGCCTCCTGCAAGAATTCCAAGCGACTCGAGTTTCTGAGTCTTCAGAAGCTCCTCTTCCATCCTCTTGCGCAGTGTTATATCAGTGACTACAGACATTAAGCTGTTTGCTGCTCCAGTGGAGTCATACAGGGGTGCAGCTGAAATACTGATATCTATGAAAGAACCGTCTTTTTTCTGGCGTCTGACTTCTACGCCTAAAAAAGGTTCTCCATGCAAGATCTTTTCACGAAAGATACGGAACTCCTGAAGCTTGCTTTCAGGAACAATTGGGTTTAACCTGCCGACGGCCTCTTCTTTGGTCCACCCGAACATTCGTTCCGCAGCCTTATTCCACATTGTAATAACACCCTCAGCGTTGATCACATAAATTGCCGCTGGCGAAGTCTGCAATATCGCATTCAGCCTATCGTTAACTTCACGCAACGCATCGTGAGCTTTCTTGCGTTCGGTGATATCTTCCACTATCCCAACGCAACTTCTGACCTTACCAGCCTTGTCAAAGATAGGGGCAGTGCGCATCGAGATCCAGATTTCTGCCGGACTCGTTGTAGCTCGGTAATGGCCCTCATAATGACCTTCATATCCCTCTACTGCTTTTCGCACAGCAGGGATCACGCTCTGGTCCTTCAGCGTCCTCATGTCCAGACCCAATAATTTCTCGTGGGTTGATTGAAGGATTTCTATAAAACGATCGTTCAATGCGGTAAGGGTCAGTTGAGTATCATAGTTGAATATTCCAATCGGACTATTATAAAAAAGCAGGCGATACCTTTCCTCGCTGTCTCTGAGTGCCTCCTCTATTTTTTTTCGCTCGGCGATGTCTCTTTGGAGGTGCTCGTTAACCAGTGTCAATTCACTTGTACGCCCCGCTACCAGCTGTTCCAGGTGTCCGCGGTATTTCTTCAATGCCTCATCGGACCGCTTCCCTTCGGTAATATCTTGCCAGATAGCATGAATAACCTTGCAGCCGGAGAAATCCAGCATCTGTGTAATGGCGCGAACGTCCCTTATCTCTCCAGTTTTGGTTCTATGCTTCACTTCAAAGGCAGCTTTCCCTTTACTTAATACTTCCGCCATCTTGGACTGTATTTCTTCTGAACTCTGGAAAGCGACGATATCTGAGATACGAAGCCTTGAAAACTCCTCTCTCGTATAGCCGAGCTGCTTATGGGCAGCCTCATTGAATTCAATCAATTTTCCGTCAGTATCGATGATCAGAATACCATAAGGCGACTGATCGAATACTGCGCGATATCGACTTTCTGCCTCTCGGAGTTCATTCTCCTCCTCCTTGCTCTTGTCGTTATCCCTCATTTTGCAGTCCTTTTACAAGAATGATATCCCTCATAATATAAATTATACCAGATGGCGACGCAGCCCTTACAGCAGAAGCAAGAGCTTATCCATGAGCTTTAGAACCGCAGGATTCAGGCTTAAGGTCTCGCCGCACAGAACAGCAGTATACGCATTGAGGCGAACATGTACCTTACCAGCATCGGGTGCAGAAGAACGGGAACTTTGGGAAACACACGACGTGGCCGATTATTATGATCTATCGAAAGCTGTGTGTGTACGTTTCCCGAACTTAAAGCCTTCCACGCAGTCAATAATTGCCTAAAACCTTATCCTTACCCTATAAGTAAGCTTAGTTTCTTTGTCTTTTGGCACCAGTATGGTGAACTCGGCGGTGGATGTCTCTGTCCTCTTATAGTCATGGGATGAGCTGAGCATCGTCCAGTCGCCCGGGATGGGCTCAATCACCCTGATCATGACATCTTCTTTCTTGTGGTTCCTCAATGATATTTCAAAGGCCGCCTCATAGGTGTCGTAGGCGATTTTCTTCCAGTCNNTCGATTGAATCCTCTCCCACAAACTGAAGGCTCCCCTCACTGTCTTTTTTGTAGACCCTCACTATTCCTTTCGGAAGAGGTATGCCCAGGTTGTCTTCTTTCTTGTTCGCAATCTCCACATAGACTCCCACCTTCTGGTTTGTGATGCTCTCGCCGTAGCTGCTCTTGTAATAGTGTTGAGCGCCATAAAAGATAAGGTCCTTCTTCACCTTTATGTCGTCGGCATTCACAAGGCTTATCTGTTTGATCTGATTTTCCTTGACGGTCGCCGGTCTCTGGAGCGTATAGATATGATATTCAAAGAACTCTTCTTCCTTGAACTGGGGCTCAGCCCTTGCTGCTGCCGTAGCAACCTTCGACATCTTCTGCTCGTACATCACCTGCTCCTTAACCCTGTTCACGTCGCCTGCCACGAGCTTTATCTTTGCGTCCTTGTATGTTGTACCGCTCCTGTTGTCTATTGTTACCCATCCTGATAGATCGGCTTTATCGTCTTTGTCATTTAATATGACGACATAATCTGCCATCCAGTTGATGCCGTTGGTCAGATACGACGCCTCGACCTTCTGCAGTGACGATAGACTGTTCTCAAGAAGCCAGACAAGCGTTGGTTTCGAAATGAGATTTTCAGGCACTCCGGGAAAGATAATCCTCCCGGGATGGCCAAAGGTTATCTCGTCTCCGATCTTGAATATCGGAGCGCCGTTGTTCGAAAGAAGAGTCGCGCTTACGATCTCCTCCCGTTCTGTATAGGGATTCTTCTCATAGAGCTTCACTTCTTTCCCCACATACTTATCCATAATTTTTTGCGGATTTAAAAGATCATACTCATAATTCTGCTCGAGCACCTGAAGGCTGTCGGCATTCACAAGCGACTTTATGTGAACGCTTGTAGGAATTATTTGCGATGCTACGTCCATAAACTTCAACTCTTCCGTCCCTTTCGGAATTCGAAGGTCTCTTTGGTCTTTTACAAGACCGAGATTGACATTATAAATTGTGAGTGCGACCCCTGTTTGATCTTCAAGACCCGTTGAAAGACTTTCTGCCTTTTTACTGGTCTCTTTTGCCAAGGCTAATGCTCCTATCGCCGTTATAAGTATGATCACCGCCACCAACATACCGACTGTCCTCTTTGCTTTCATGTCCGACCTCCTTTTATATTTTTTCCTCTTTTTCGTTAGTGAGACAAAAGTAAGTTCGAGAAAGTTCCCGGTAGAAGTCTTCGGTAATCAATGTGGGGTATGGAAACCGTGGGGCCTGCTTTTGCGCTTGAGCTGTCTCAGATTCTTCTTTATGCTGGGGAACTCGACAAACAACCTCCTGCCGGATATCCTCTAATTGTATGAGCGGAATATTTCGGTTAGGCGGAGACAAATACGTGCACATGATTTGACAGAGCTTCCATCGATTGGATAATAACCTTTCTGTGCTGCAATATCATATAACAGCTGCTTTAGCCTCTCCCCGCTATCTCCTGTTAATGCGTTACGCCTGTATGAAACAGACCAAACAATATGGTAATTGACATTATAGTCTACTGTTGTCGCATATGCCAATTTCCCTATGAGGATAGTGTATCTTTAATATGCTGCAAAGACAATGAAATAATACTTCCAGCTATAAACACATAGTTGCTTTCATTTCGGCATTGAACTAAGAGGATAATTTACTTTCCTTCCTCTACTTGTGATGGTCGAAGTTTGCCCTACGACACAATATTTCTTTTCAGAATTGGGAAAAAGCTGCTACAATTAAGTCAGGTTACAAGGAGGAAATATGCTTACAGGCTTTATAATTGTGATATCTGGTTTGGTTCAGCTTATAAGTGTATTTTTTGCATTAAGATTGATAAGAGTCACCGGTGGGATTATAGCATGGATATTTATCTCATCGGCAATCGGGTTAATGGGAGTGCGGCGTATGTTTTCATTGGCAGAAGTGGCTTTTAATAATCCCTCTTATCATCCAAATTTGTCTTATGAATTGCTAGGTCTTCTAACGTCACTATTAATGTTGCTTGGCATTGTATTGATATCTCCCCTTTTTAAAACTATCAGGCAGTCTAAGGAAGCGCTACGAGATAGTGAGCAAAGGCTTTTTAAGTTTCTTGAAAAACTTCCCGTGGGAGTATTTATTATTTCTGCGGATGGGAAACCCTTTTATGCAAACAAACTTGCTAGAGATATGCTTGGCAAAGGAATATTTCCAAATGTAAAAAAAGAACAGCTATCCGAGGTCTATGAAGCGTATATCGAGGGGACAGACGAACTTTATCCAGCGGAGAAAATGCCTATCATACAGGCGCTATCAGGAGTAAGTTCAAGAATCAGTGATATGGAGATTAGAAAACCCGAAGGAAATATTTTCTTGGACGTATTCGGCACCCCGATTTATGATGAGAATAAGGTTCTAAAGTTTGCCGTTACAGCATTTGCAAACATCACTGACCGGAAGCGGGGTGAGCAGGAACGTGAACAGTTAATTACCGAACTTCAAAAGGCGCTCGCTGAGATCAAGACCTTACGGGGAATATTGCCCATATGCTGTTCCTGTAAAAAAATTCGTGATGACAAAGGCTTATGGACACAGATGGAAGCCTATGTAAGAGAACACACGGAAGCCGATTTCACTCATGGCTATTGTCCGGAGTGTGCAAAAAAGGCGTTAGAAGAAGCACATCTTTTCTTAAATGAATCTCAGCAAGAGTAAGTTGAAATTCGCAGTCGGACGGTCGCGATATTTCTACCGGTAAGTCGGTTGGTTCTCGACCCCTTGATATCACACTTTCTAGGTGACTCATGATGCGTGTTGAGCTTAAAAGGATCTTCAGTCTCCGCTAACCCTCACCAGATTGGGGCCACCTGGACCATCGATTCCAGCAGTAACAAGCTATTTTCACAATTTATTCATGAATATCGGGTAGTATTAATTATGAGGTTAGGCGTTTCCTTCAGAGTTTTCTTGGGCTTGGCACTATCCGCTGTTGCTATAGTCGTTCTTAAAGGGGGTGTAAATATGTCTATGCGTCACAACGATACTGAGGCCAGCATTGGCCTGCCGTCGACAGACAGGCATCTTTCGGGTACATTCGAAACAGCTACCTTCGCCCTTGGCTGATTCTGGGGGCCTGACTCCCAGTTTGGGAGCTTGCCTGGGGTTATCCAGACCCGGGTGGGATACGCCGGCGGTACTACGAAGAATCCAAGTTATCACGATTTGGGAGATCACTCCGAGGCGGTTCAAATTGATTTCGATCCCTCTCGCGTCTCATATAAGGAATTGTTGGACATCTTCTGGAAGAGTCACGATCCCACCAGAGATTCATGGTCCCGCCAGTACAGGGCGGCCATCTTCTATCACAATGAAGAACAAAGGAAGGTTGCCATAGGAACGAGGGATCAGCTTGCTGCTGAAACGGGTGGGAGAATTGCTACTGCGTTAGAACCATATTCGGGATTCTCTGTTGCCGAGGATTACCACCAGAAGCACAGTCTGAGATTATATCCCGAAGTAATGAAGGAGTTCCGGGTAATCTATCCGGATATGAAGAGTCTGATTAACTCCACGGCTGTTACGCGTGTCAACGGTTACCTTGGTGGATACGGCTCGTGCGATTCTCTCTCGCAGGAGATAGATGGATTCGGGATTTCAAAACGGGCGAAAGAAACGTTGACTTCTATTGTCTGCGGCCGTAAAGCATCGATTACCTGTCCAGTTCACTGAGGATTTAATGGCTGCCAACCGAAGGGAAGAGCAATTACAGTCGATGGGAGAAAGACATACAGAGGGGCAGCCGGATGGCCGACAAAAAACCTGGCTGACAATGTGATGACGAACGATCCGCATGCTGTCGGCATAGGGGGAAGACAGCAGCGTGAGTATGATTTTGCTTTGTAGGCCCCTTCCCTTAGGTTCTCAGTTTCCGCCGGCTGTTCTATGCGTCTGAAAGATATTCTTGTCTTGTCGACGCTATCTTATACCTACTTTATTGCATCAAGCACCTCTCCATTCATGGAGCCTTCGAGGGCCTGCACATAGGCACGCGCGACCGTCTCAACGGGAGTTCCTATCGCCGGATCCATGTTGAAGGCCTTGAGCGTATCGACTACCCAATTGGGACTTACGACGTTTATGCGGATCCCGCGTGGCATTTCCAGCGCCGCCGCTCTCCCGAAACCTTCGAGAGCCGAGTTTACCAGGCTGATTGCAGTCGAACCTTTCATGGGCTTGCGGCTTAATATCCCACTCGTAAGTGTAATCGAACCATTGTCGTTTAAGTGCTCTATGCCCAAGCGTACTAAGTTCACCTGTCCCATCAGCTTGTTGTTCAGGCTGAGTGCAAAGTCTGCATCCGTAAGGGAAGTCATGGGACCGAACTTCGCGAGTCCAGCAGCGCTGATGACGCCATCGACGCGCCCTGTCTTTTTGAACATCGTTATGATGGATGTCTTGTCCGCAATATCTGCCTTGATCACAGATTTACTAAAGCTGACCGGAATCACCTCGTGACGGTTACCGATGGCCTGCACGATAGCTCTGCCTATTGTTCCCGTTGCACCGATGACAATGACTTTCATGGCATGGTCCTCCCAAGTAATAATAACGGAGCTGTAAAAAAGTCTTCTGAACTACTCTAAATAAAGTATAGCATCCGACCGTAGGTTTAAAAAGTATCTTTATCAATTCTGCGTGAACTTGAAAGTCGAAAGCATAGCATTGAAAATCGGCGTAGCTGCCAATTGGAGATTCCGGAGCATTGCGGACAATTTAAGCTGTCCCAAAAGGAGGCCCTATCAACCCTCCTGCCCAGTTACGAATCTCTATTCTCGGCCGATCGTTTTTCAGGCTCGATTGAACTTTTCTCATGGACTCTCCTTTCAGTTCAACAGGCCAATGATCAACTTTTTCTGGTCTTTTCTGGAATCGACAGCAGTGTCATATTTTGGTCCCCGTTTCTTTCCATCGCCAGTCAACACTTTTCCCGGATACGACTTTTTGTGGCTTTTCAACAGAAACTGTTAAAACGATTTTCTCGATGTCTTCCTCCTACCAACGCCGACAGCAACAGCATGACGATGTGATGTTCACCTCCTAACCCGCACCGCTGTACTAAAGGAAATTCTAAACACCATCAAAAAGAATCAGGATATAACAACAGTTCACAGGAGCGCTACGCGATTCGGTGGAACGATAAGTCATGCGGCCTTCTAGGGCCTTATCTCGACAATCGTACCATTTGGTGCTAACTTGTCAATTTCCTCCATTTCTTCGTCTGTAACGGCAATACAACCTTTCGTCCAGTCAACCTCCGTGTGAAGATCGCCAACCCATGAGAAACCGTTCTTAATGCCGTGGATCATGATATCTCCGCCCGGAGAAACACCAAGTTCTTTTGCCCGCTTTTTGTCTTTCTCGTTTGGATAGGAAATATGAAGAGACAGGTGATAACGGCTGCCCTTGTTTCGTGAATCGATAACGTAGGTTCCCTCCGGGGTTTTGTTATCGCCTTGTCTTTCTTTTGGACCATCCGGATTCCCACCCAAGGCTATTTTGTAGGTCTTGAGCACTCTGCCCCTTGAGATCAACGTTAATCGCCGTTCTTTCTTTTCTATCAGAATCTTATCTGCTGGTCCCTCTTGGGTTGCAAAAACTTGTTTTTGCAGGGTACTAATCTCATCGTCTTTGCTCGTAACCTCTTGTTCAAGCGCTTCAATCTTTTTTTGCAGGGTACTAATCTCATTCCCCCTGCTTGTAACATCTTGTCGGAGAGTCTCAATCTGTGCTTGCTGCGCAGCGATCATCATATCCTTGATAATGACATTATTGATATTAAATATCATCATCTCACTGTCTTTCCTGTACCCACTCCCCGGGTAATCCTTTATGAGTTTCTGGAAACATTCCAGAGATTTCTGATAATCTCTTTGGTCATTCCTTGGATACGCATAAATAATACCCATCTCAAAAAGAACCCTGTCTCCCGCCGCGGGATATTTTTCAATAATCTGCTGATATTTGTTCAGAGAGGCACTGTAGATTCCCTGGCTGAAAAGATCATTCGCTTCTTTGAAGGTTGCCCTGGCCCGGGATTCCTCATTCAAGTGACTGCACCCGCATAGAAGAATTGGCGTTATTATGATGGTGATAAAGAAAAAGTAAAGATGTTCACTTATCCTACGTTGCTTTTTACCCATATGCGCCTTCGTATGTTCGTTGATAATATGTTCAACGATCGCAGGACCATTCCTGTTCTTGATATAAAGTCAAGACAAACTCTTAACGGTGGAGGCATAAAGAAGCGGCAGGGTCTCAAAACCCTGCCACTTCCCCTCCGGAACATTTAAGGCAACGGTAACAGCTCCCCATAAAAACGACTTACTTCATCATTGATTTCTGGAACATGTCGTCAGCCTTTTTCGCCTTTTCATCGGCGATCTTCGCTTTTTCATCAGCGATCTTTGCCTTTTCATCGGCGATCTTCTCCCTTTCCTCTGCCATCTTGAGAGCATCTTCGGCGCGGGCTGCGGCAGCATCTGCCTTTAACGTGGCCGCATCAGCTGCAGCCTTGGCAGCCTGCGCATCCTGCGCTGCCTGGTCAGCTTTCGTACTCGTCAGCATTTCCTGCGACTGAACTTTCTCGAGGTCACCTTTTGTTGCACACCCCACCACGGTAATGGCAAGAACAGACATCATTGAGATAACCAAAAGACTCTTCTTCATCGTCTAATCACCTCCTTTCTCTCGACGATATCTTCTTGAGACGATATCTTCTTGACAGGTTCAAGCAATCTGGCATCTATTTCCAAATCGATTTTCAAGCGTTTGATTGCATCTTTGGCCTCTCTGATATCATTGAAAGGGCCGGCGATAACACGGTAGCTACCGTCCTTTGATACCACTCTTGCGGGGATTTGTGGACCCTGGTGGTTGATAATGACGGCAAGCCTAACAGCATCCGTCTCGTCACGCACATCAGCAGCCAAGACAGACCATGCATCTGTTTGCAGTTCCGGTATTTCCGGTCTGCCATATAATTTGTCCGGGTGCCTGACTTCTATGGTTTCTGCAACCTCTTCCCCGGCGCCTTGCCTGATCTCGAATATGGGGACAGGAACTCCCCGGGCCTCGGCCAATACTTTCTTGACTTTGCTCCAGTCAAGCGCGCGCCCCGATTTCTCTTCAATAGTTCTCAATTTTGTATAGATCTTGTCAAACTCGAACGTGTCCAGGTCTTCCGGGAGCGCATGAACTTCCATGTAAACTACTCCATTACGTTGACCTAGGAGATATGGCTGGTTAACGATGCATACAGGTGTTTTAACCGGAGTGTTCTCATAGAGTTTTGTCACGTCTTCTGGATAGAGTCTTATGCAGCCATTGGTTGCCCTGAGACCAATGCTGGCCGGTTTATTAGTGCCATGGATCAAATAACTCGACTTACTTAAATATAGCGCGTATTCTCCCAGGGGATTTTGAGGTCCCGGTAGAACTGCAGCGGGCAGAGGATCTCCTTTTTTTCGATGATCCTCAGCAATTGAGGCTGGCACATGCCAGATCGGTCGGGTTCCTTTGCGCTCCACACACATTTGACCTGTGGGGGAAGGTCGCTCTTCAGTACCGATACCGACAGGATAGGTCAACACCGCGATTGACTCACCATCTCCTTTAAATTGAAAAAGCCTCATTGCGGCCAAGTTGATCACGATGCCTTTCCTGGGAGCGTCCGGCAGGATAAAACTCAAAGGCAGCATGATGCGTTCACCGGCCTCAGGCACCCATATATCCACCCCTGGATTCGCTGAGCTGACTCCATTGATTCCCAGGCTAAAGTGCCTTGCAATATCCGGCAGTGTATCCCCCTTTTCAAGACTGATGAATGCCAACCGGCCAATGACATCATCTCCTTTTGCAACTGAAAACTCATTTCGTTCGATATTTTCTTCCAGATGTATTGGAATGGGCTGGTATTCCTCATGAGCGCTTTTCGTTGTAGCACATCCATAGAGAGATAAGATGGCGATAAAAAGGACTATAAGACAACGCATATTGGATAAGAGTGACATCAAATGATTACCGCTCTTTTGCCGTCATGTTCATGCTTTCAAGACGCTGTATTTTCTCCTCCATCGGAACCACTGTGACGGCCAAAATGTCACCAAGGTTAGGACATGATTATTAACTTATGATTGAGAGCAGGAAGCCAAAGTGGCTAGCAATAATAATGTTCTTTTCATATTTGTCCGCCAATTTGTCCGCCAAGAACTGCTCTATATAAAAGCAATATATAAAAGCAATATATACTACCCTAATGAAATAAACGTTAACTTCAGATTAAACTTTTTTAATACTTGAATCTTCTACGAAATCGCACCCATCCATCAGCCTCGACGAGGCACTCGCGAGAGACATTGTCGGGGGAAAGCGGCGGAGAAAACTGCAAAACGTGACCATCAAACTCGACCCGCTTTATCTCATCTCGCTCAAGAAGGTCGCTACGAAGAAAGGTATTCCGTATCAGACGCTGATGCGGCAATGGGTAGCCGAGAAAATTCGGAAAGAGTTACAAATCGCATAGACCTGCGGATTCCTTGTTTTTGGCTGCCAGAGTCCAAAAGATGCAACTGTATCTGATGATAATATCATCGCGGACATGCCTTAAAAAAGAATTTGTCGGCGATGTCTAAAAACGTTAATGTAAAGCATAACTACCTGGGGTGCAAGACTTTAGTGAACAGAGAGGATAGTCCTGTAACGATGGTTGTTGTACCTGTTTGTCATTCCAGCAGTTAGTTTAGTTGAACTCAGCTCTTATATTGCTTTTTATAGAGACAGGGGATGCCGGATTAAGAACGAGGATAATCACACCCATTCAGATGCTCGTTCTTTGGTTTTCTTTCTACTTCACCGGTTAGCCAATTCTGCCGCAAAAAACTCAGGAATCTCCAGAAAATAACGATTTGACAATACCTCTTATCTATGATAAAAGTGAACTGAAAAGGGAAAAGGTGCCGACAGGGCAACCCAAGAACGGGAGGATACCTCCGTACCGTAAAGAAAACCCTTCAACGATCCGATCATGGCAAACTCGCCCCTTGACCGGATCACCCGCAATGTTTTGCTGAATGTCATGCCATAAAAGCTGGTACACTATAAGTAAGATATCAGCATTCTCTTAAGGAGGCTACCACTATGACGCGAAAGATAAAAAAGGTGTGGAAAAGCAAGCCGACGATTGAAGGGGCGGGTGTTCATCTAAAACGTGCTTTTGGCTATTATCAGGTGCCTCAGCTTGATCCCTTCTTGCTCCTTGATGACTTCCATTCTGACAAGCCCAGTCATTACCTTGCAGGCTTTCCCTGGCATCCACACCGGGGAATCGAGACGATTACGTATGTACGTCAGGGTAAGGTCGAACACGGTGATAGCATGGGGAACAATGGAATCATATCTCCCGGAGATGTGCAGTGGATGACAGCAGGAAGTGGCATTATTCACCAGGAGATGCCGAAAGGGGGCAAAGATAAGCTTCTATGGGGATTCCAGCTCTGGGCAAATCTCCCGGGAAACAGCAAGATGATGGATCCGCGCTACCGTGAGGTGAAAGCCGTGCAGATTCCGGAGAAGAAACTGGCCTCAGGCGCGACAGTCAGAATTATCTGCGGGGCTGTCGATGGCATCGCCGGGCCTGTGAAGGACATCATCACCGATCCTGAATATCTTGACGTGTCAGTTCTTGCAGGCACGACTTTCATCCATCCAGTCTCGTCCGGGCATACTGTTTTTGCTTATATAGTTGAGGGGAGCGCGTATTTTGACGAAGAGCGCAACCCCTTCGCCCATGAAGTGATAGGTAACAATTATTTTGACTTCAAGAGAGACTGCAAGTTCGGCTCAGAGAGTATTGTCCTTTACGAACGCGACGGTGATCACGTAGCGATCACGGCGGACGCGGCACCGGTGCGCTTTCTCCTCGTTTCCGGCAGACCGATCGGCGAACCGGTCGCATGGTACGGTCCGATTGTCATGACGACCCAGGAGGAGCTGCAGATAGCCTTTCAGGAGTTCGAAAAAGGCACGTTCATCAAACATCGGGTTTGAGAGTGGCACCGATTCTTGACGACTATTGCGGCCTGATGCAGAATCTATTGGGAGATAAATGAAGATGGAGACGGTTTTCAAACTTCTCGGGAGAGCATCTTGCGGAAAAGGCTCAGGCGTTAGGTCGCCTCATTCATTCATGATGACCGAGGAGAACCCGCAAAATCTTCTGCACACTGATCAGGATTTTGTTTGTAGGCGCGGCGATCAGTCACCGCGCCTACACTCTTCGATTCACTTGTCCCCGGGTACGTGGCACGGCGCGATCGGGTGGGCAACCGGCATTTTCCTGCTTGTGCAGAAAGTGGCTTCCCATTGGCAGGTATTATCAAGAAAAACCTGAACAAGATGTGCCACCGATTTAAGAGCAAACCCAGCAAGAAAGGCGACAGGGAACGAGAGCGAAACATTCTCCAACCATCGTTTATGGCTGAGCGACATAGTTCTGACTTTATGTCTCGCTCCTCAAAGGATATTTGATTACAATAAAAATCATGGCACGGAGTTAAACATGGGTCGAAAGGAACAATAAGGAGCAATAACTATGAAATATCGCAATCTCGGAAAAACTGGCACGGCAGTGTCTGCTTTGGGCTTAGGCTGCATGGGAATGTCGGATTTTTATCACGGACGAAAAGCGAACGATTCAGAAAGCATAGCCACAATTCGACGAGCGCTTGAACTCGGTGTCAATCTCCTCGACACAGGCGACTTTTACGGAGTCGGGCACAACGAGGAGCTTATCCGAGAAGCAATCAAGGGCTTTTCACGCGATAAAGTCTTTCTTTCTGTCAAGTTTGGCGCCTTACGTAATCATGACGGCAATTTTATCGGTTTTGACAGCCGTCCCGCTGCCATTAGAAATTTCCTGTCCTATAGCTTACAACGCTTGCACGTTGACTATATTGATCTGTATTATCCATCACGCGTTGACCCGAACGTCCCGATTGAGGACACAATTGGAACACTCGGGGAACTAGTGAAAGAAGGCAAGATCCGTTACGTTGGGCTTTCCGAAGCCGCTTCGTCCACGCTTCGTCGCGCCTCTAGTGTTCATTCGATTGCAATGTTACAAACCGAATACAGCCTCTGGACGCGTGAGCCGGAAACAGATGTTTTGCAAACGTGCCGTGAACTCGGTATTTCACTAGTTGCTTATTCTCCTCTCGGACGTGGCTTTTTAACCGGAGCTTTTAAGAAGCCTGAAGACGTGGCATCGGATGATTATCGTCGTCACATGCCGAGATTTCAGGGCGAGAATTTTGATCACAATGCGCAGCTGGCTAAAAAGCTCACGGAAATTGCAAAAGCGAAAAACTGCACGCCAGCGCAACTCGCTCTTGCTTGGCTTTTAGCACAAGGCGAAGATATTATCCCTATTCCAGGGACAAAACGCAGGGAACTGCTCGAAGTGAATTTGAGAGCTTTTGAGATTGAGTTGAGCAAGGATGATCTTCGGCGCATTGATGACGCTGCGCCAAGGGGATTTGCAGCAGGCGCGCGCTATCCTGAAGCTGCCATGCACACAGTTAATCGTTAGGTCAGATCGCAAAGATAAGTTCAAGTTCTGCAGGTTGTCCGGAAGTGTGTGATGCTCGGCAAGAACTATCAATTTTTGAAATATCTAAACTGATACTCATTAACCGAGGAACAATCAAAATGGAGAAACAGATAATACCTGTATCCAGCCGACCACGGATAAGCGAAAGCCGGTAGCTTATCGTGTTGCAAATTGCCCGCAATCCTATTTTCGGACATACCATTCCGCGTATTTAATGACATATAAATATCAGCACTTTTGTATGTTATAATAAACATATAACCCAAACAAAGGAGGACCGACTGTTATGACAACTTCAAAACAGCATGAACGTATAACGATTTCATTGCCGCCCGGCTATTCCAGGGAAATCAAGAAGCTCGCTGCCGATTTGGATCTTTCTCAGTCTGATCTCATCGTGAAGGCACTCGATGCCTACCGGGAATCTCGAAAAAAGAAAAAAGTTGAGGAAATGGCTCGCTCTATGGTTGATGAATACCGGCAAAACACCGATCTCGTTGCCCTGACATCTCTCGATGGGGAGGATTTCAGATGAGACAGGGAGAGATTTGGGTCGTTAACCTCGATCCGACCATTGGAGCCGAAATTCAAAAAACACGCCCTTGTGTAATCGTTAATGACAATACCGTTGGCGTACTGCCACTGAAAATTGTAGCTCCAATTACGGAGTACAAAGATAAGTTCAAGGATGTGCCGTGGATGGTCACTCTCATTCCGGGAAGTCAAAATGGGCTTGATAAGAAATCCGTCATAGACCTCTTTCAGGTGCGCTGCGTGGCAGAGGAACGTCTTGTCCGGCACATTGGGACTATCGGGGGAGATCGATTGCAGAGCGTAAGGACAGCTCTCAAAGTTGCTTTTGGCTGTTAGCCGAAAACAATCCGTTCGATTTACTTTGTGGAGGTCGGCAAAGACAAAGAGACACCGGCTGTGAAGAGAGAGAGTAAATTACTAAACACCCATCTGAAACTTTTAATTGTTTATTCTGCCCGATGGTTCTGTGATAGAGACGCGTTATTTCAAAGGTACCTTATGAATGCTTCCCAAAATTAAATCGGTAATAGTTTTTGTTCGGGTCGGTTGGTCTCTGCGCCTCATTGCCCGGTCAATAGCTACACGTATTCTTTATCGATCGGGGTTTTATGTCGTTATCGGCACATCAGCGAGATCAGGCAGGCCGTATTCACTTCTTCCTCTTCTAAGGATTGACAAAGTTTACCGAACGGTCTCCTCTCAAGGGGGAAAGCACCCCTGGCGCAGACAATCTCGCCAACACCGGTCAATTACTGAAACACTTTCCCGAGGACTGCCCTTATCTTTGCCTCTATTTCTTCCTTATAAACATCTTCAACCCTGTTCTGTTGAAGTGCGGCATCCCTCTTTGTTCTCAACCCGTCAAAATCAAAACCAATGATCTGTATGTCATGTTCTGTTATTCTCCCATGTTCCACAGCTTCCATCAGTTTTTTGAAATCCTCCAGTCCCCATTCACCGCCTTTGAAGTTTTTTCTTAACTTTTCAGGTATTCTTATTCCATAGTTTCTGTCCATACCGGCCCGCCCGTCATCAGAATCGTATATCCCCATGTTTTCTATGCTGGTATATAGTTCATTGAACTTCTGTTTAATGAACTTGTTGTAGTGATGAAGGTCGACCATCTCATCGAGCATAACCTGGATTTCCGACCTATATTTCTTTAGACCAGCGAAGAGTTTTCTGAACTTTGCTGCGATGGAGCTCTTTTTTGTTCCGTATTTCTCTGATTCAGCCTTGTCAAAATCATGGTGAATACTTTTCCCCTTCAACAGTATGCTCAGCCGATCTTTCAATATTCTGTTTCTTTCCTCAATGCCCTTCCTAATCGTCTTTATGACAATGACTCTCTCCTGCAGCAATAAGTTCTCGAAAAACGCTTCCCGCGGTACGCCGTTCAGATCACAGACCGTGATATCACCTTCGGTCATCGTGAAATCCGCCGCCATGCCCCGTAGGTTGTCCTTTGCAAGGAGATATCCCGGCCTTATGTGTTCGATGTATTCAGCCGGTTTTATCGGAGACTTCACAACATAGTTCGCCAATTTACTTCCCTTATTCAGTGGGATCAGAACAAATACTTTTGTGCCGGCATCCCAGAAAGTCAGCTCCCCGTCTCTCAGCACCTTTTCGAGGGCTGCATTTTTTGCATACCCCAATAATGCTTTCAGTAATTTTTGTTCACTTTGATTTTCCCATTCCAGTCTCTTGCCATTCTTGAAAAGGTCAACGAAAAGATTGATCAAAGCTTCCTTATCTTTACCGGGAGGTATTGTTATCCTGACAATATCTTCGAGGTTTTCTGAACAGGGTTTTCTGTCAGATTTCTGCACGGAAATATTGAACAGACCGGAGATCTGGATCTCATGGCTGCTCTTACCTGATCCATTTGCAGGACTTTTTTCAAACATATATTTTCACCAGAAAAACTTGGAGACTGTTTCTTTCTGATTATACTGCTCATAATTATATCATGATCGAAAAGTATTGACTTAGGCAGCAGCCGGTAGTTCTAAACTAACCTTTAGCGATGATATAGATAGATATAATCTATAATAAAATTACAATGTATAGAGAAGAAGTATTGGACATGACTTAGAGTGAAGGTGCAAAGTAAGACGAAAAGCAAGGGTGCCGGTCGTTCTGCAGTTAGACGTTATTAAGGATGAGCTCTACACTGCTGACATGATCTATTTGATAAAGGCATTGATGTACCTGAAAATAACTACACAGAACATATGAAGTTCTTCCGAAAAAAAACTTTAACTGGCCTCTCTCGCACGTGTGGCTGAGCGGCCAAACTTGGTCCGACAGATCTGGCGGACGCACTTAAAGCGCTTACTCCTTCGCAAGATCCCAATTTGCTGGTTGGGTTCAATACCTCCGATGATGCGGCAATATACCGTCTCTCAGATGAGATTGCCGTCATAAGCACAGTCGATTTTATTACCCCTCCTGTAGATGATCCTTACTGGTTTGGGCAGATTGCCGCGGCGAACTCCCTCTCAGACGTCTATGCCATGGGAGGTAAACCTCTTACTGCGCTTAGTCTCGTCATGTTTCCCTCAAAGATACTCGACAAAGGAGTCTTAAGGGAAATCCTCCGGGGAGGCAATGACAAGGTCATCGAAGCTGGCGCTTCCATGGCCGGCGGACATTCAGTGGATGACAATGAGCCCAAGTATGGCCTGGCTGTCACCGGAGTGGTCCGCCCGGGTAACATATTGACGAATTGCGGAGCTAGGGAAGGCGATGCCTTGATCCTCACAAAACCCTTGGGTTCCGGGGTCTTGTTCAATGCGTGCAGGTCCGGAAAGCTCCCTTATAGGGATTTGGAACTTATTTTGCCTCAGGTAGCCTCACTGAACGNNCATTCGTGTACCGACATCACAGGGTTTGGCATTGTTGGACATTCATTGGAAATGGCAATAGGAAGTAAAGTACAAATGAACCTCTTTTATAAAGAACTACCGCAATATCCTCACGTGCTCCAAATGTATCGAAAAGGTGAAACCACTGGAAGTNNAACATCCGGAGGTCTTCTTCTCTGCCTTCCAGAATCTCAAACAGAGCCCTTAACGAATAAGTTGAGAAATACCGGCGTTGAAACGGTCGCTAAGATTGGTGAAGTGATCGCGGCTCCAAACCCACTTATAAGAATTATATAGGAACCTGGCAACGCTTTGCGGTTGACTGTCATGTCCTATCAACCTAGCAGCTTTTTTCTTTAAGCTCGACCTCGACCATGACTATTCTTTAATCTACCAAGGCTTGCGCCAGCGTTCAATGATCAAGCTGAACTTGCATTTTCTATTCTTTGACCGGTAACACGTGAATAGCTTTGACTACCAGTTGGATTTTGTCACCCACTTTGAGCNNTTTCGGCGGGAGCAGTGACATCGAACTTCACGAGCGACATGATGTCTCCTGTCTTGATTGACTTTACTGTGGCATTGATAGCGTTTCTGGCACCGTATCTCATTCGCTCCTCCTATAGATGGAAAAGGTTGAACTAGTGGCTGCGCATTCCTCCTGCTCGGCATAGCCAGGAGGGGGTCA
>DMNE01000187.1 GCA_003453735.1 Nitrospiraceae bacterium
TTAGAAAAAACGCTTATTTTATGATTTTTGCAAGTCCCTCAAAGGAATGACCTCTCACCTGTGCTGCTCGTATCCCCAAGAAGCTCAATAACCAACCTTTAACACTCAGAGATACCTAACTCCACCAATTGCCTGCAGCGCTCAGGCGGTCGGGACAATTCCCTATTCTCCCTGGCATCTGATAAAAAGAGAACGACCCAGGGAGAGATCCATCCGCTTTTTGCCGGCGAAATCCCGGCAGGCGAATCGTCATGAGAACGGTTCGAATGACGTCGTGCAATATCTGTCCATTTTTTTAGGGACGGCAGAAAGAGAATTCTAAAGAGAATGACCGAGCAGTTCTGCAATTCTTCTCCTAATCAGATCCGGTAGTAAATCTCTATTCTCCGAAGTCACCTCATAGATCTCTATATCGCTCCTGTTTTTTATCGCCCGGATAAAATCATCACCGCCAAGGGTGATGGTGCCCACAACCATGTTGGGCGAATCAAGGACATTGATCGCAGCCTTTCTGAAGATTTCGGAAAAGCACTCCATCTTTCCGATCTCATCTATTATGATGACGTTCATGTTGACAGGAGCGATGGAAGGTACGGCAATTGTTTCGATGTTCTCAATGCTTACGCCATATCGCCTAATATGAAAATCTGATTGTACGTCCTGATGTGCCAGATAGCCCGTCCTGCCATCAAGGGTCTTCATTAAGAAACCAACTCTTTTATCGGCCATTCTCTCTTCTTCCGTATAAAACCCGTTGGCTGGAAGCCCCAGGTTCGCAATCACTTTCTTGACGACCGTCGTCTTCCCTGATGAAGGAGCCCCTGTCAGGAAGATATTTTTCTTCAAGTCCTGCATATCAGTAATTGTACCTAATCCCCAGGCTGAAGAAAACTGCGGGATGAGACTCAAGGCCTTGTCCAGAGGGGCAGCAAACAGTTTTTCGGTCCAGCGATTGAAAAGAGTGAAGAGCGTGCTATAGTTAAAATGAAAGGGGACGGCTGCTGTGGACGATCTGGATAAAACGAGGGAGCGCCTTACGCATGATCTGGAAAAGATGCGCCGGGAACTGGCACAACTCGAAACATGCAGAAAGGAATTTGAGAGTGCACGGGAAAGGTATGAGAAACTCCTCAATGCCTCACCTGATGCTATGATCTATGTCAACCGGGACTCTGAGATCACCCTCGTGAATGCCCAAACGGAAAAGCTCTTCGGATATACACAGGCAGAACTCCTCGGAAGAAAGCTGGATATGCTGATTCCCCAGCGTTTCCGCGAAAGGCATCACAACTTCGTTACGGATTATTTCGAGAGCCCCAGGGTGCGTCACATGGGGTCTAACCTCAGAATCTACGGCCAGAAGCGGGACGGTTCGGAAATCCGTGTCGATATCAGCCTGAGCCCCATACGAATCGAGAAGGAATTATTCGTCACGGCTGCGATCAGGGACGTCACAGAACGAGTGCAAGCGCAGGAACAGATCGAGCGGAACTATCACATCCAGAGGGTAATCAACGCTGTCCTGAAAAGTTCCCTCGAGCCCATTCATCTCAATAGGCAGCTTGAGAGCGCCCTCGATCTGATCCTTTCTGTGCCCTATCTTGCCTTTCGGTCAAAGGCGTCGATCTATCTCGTGGAAGGCGAGCCAAAGGAACTGGTTTTAAAGGCAGAGCGCGGGATGACCGAATCAGAGCGCGCGGTCTGTCAAAAGGTTCTTCTCGGGAAATGCCTCTGCGGAAAGGCTGCAGCTACGTGCGAGGTCGTATTTACGGACTGCGTTGAGGAAGACCATGAGATTCGGTTTGAGGACATGTTCCCCCATGGTCATTATTGCGTCCCTATCGTCTCCGGCAGAAAGTCACTCGGAGTGATCAATATCTATCTGCAGGAATGGCATCAGAGAGAACCGGCTGAGGAGGGGTTCCTGTCTGCTGTTGCGAATACCCTTGCCGGCGTCATTGAGCGCCACCTGGTCGAATCAGAAAAACGGGGACTTCAGGAACAACTCGTCCAGAGTGAAAAGCTCGCGGCACTCGGCAGGATCGCAGCAAATGTCGCACATGAGATACGCAATCCACTAACGTCGATTGGCGGGTTTGCGAGAAGGCTCCAGAAAAAGGCTCCGGCAGGAACAACAGAACGGGAATATGCCGATTTTATTGTTTCGGAAGTCACCGTTCTTGAGAACGTACTACGAGATGTTCTCGCCTATTCACGGACTTCGGTTCCTAAATTAATAAAGCAGAGTATTCACGAGGTGATCGATGCCACTCTGATGATGTACGAAGAAGCATATGAAGCACATGGGATAATGGTCCGGACAGTATACCGTGACGTACCTGCAATACCGATCGACAAGGAGCAAGTGAAAGAGGTCATCGGCAACCTCCTTTTGAACGCCATCGATGCCATGCCCAACGGTGGAACGATTACTATCTCCACGGATCACGCGTTGCTTCAGGATACGACCTACGTCATCGTTCGCATGATAGATACTGGCGAGGGCATCGCCCAAGAAATATTGGACAAGATCTTTGAACCTTTTTTCACCACCAAGGTGTCCAAGAGAGGAATCGGCCTTGGTCTCCCCATCAGCAAAAAAATCGTAGAAGAGCACGGCGGATTTATTAGCGTGGAGAGCACGGTCGGGAAAGGATCTATCTTCTCCATCTATTTCCCATACAGACAGGAACCATTATAATTTTTTCTCCTTGGTGATACAAGTACTTTTCTTGCCATCCCCCAGTTTTAAAATTGGGGGATGGCAAGAAACACATCCCCATTGACAGAGGCCTGTTCTCATTGATATAGTGGAAATATGGATTGAACGAAAAAAAGGAGGACAAAAACATGGCGTGCAAGCCCAGCCAAAAAGGTTCGCCCTGCGGTACGAAAAAGACCGCTCCCAAGAAAAAGAAATAGAGAGTAACAATGTCCTAATTTTATCTCTAACGGACAGGGAAGTCCGAGATATTTAAGATTATTCACGTCCCCTCTCTCCGGACTTTTCCCTGATCTTGATGGCCCATGTCTGAATGTGAGATCCTCTTCATTTCTGTAATGCAGCCTTTTCAAGGCTGGGAGCAGCAAATGATAAAATATCCAAACATACTGATGTACAGCCATGAAGTTAAAAGCGCATTGGCGAAGCTATAGCCTTTGCAAACTTCCTCACGTACGATGAGATGCTACCACAGCTAAAGAAAGAGTTGCGCCAGCTCGCTGATCCTCACAAGGCGGAGATCCTTTCGGGTTTTTTCAAGACCGCGAAGGGTCAATACGGTGAAGGGGATTGTTTTCTGGGGATTACGGTACCCCAACAGCGCCAGATCGCAAAAAAATATCAGAACCTTTCCTTAAGACAGCTCCAGGAACTCCTTTCGAGCAGAATACACGAATACAGACTTATTGCCCTGCTCATCCTCATAAGTAAGTACAGAACAGCGGATGATAGCGGCAGGGAGGAAATTTGTTTTTTTTACCTTAACAATACCAAACAGATAAATAATTGGGATTTGGTAGATTTATCTGCCCACCATATCTTAGGCAATTACTTGAGAGAGAAAGATAGTTCTATCTTACGCAGGCTTGCGAAATCAGAAAATCTCTGGGAGAGGAGAATAGCGATCATGTCTACTTTTGCGTTCATCAAAGAGCATCGGTTCGAGGATACATTGCATCTGGCTGCATTGCTTTTGAACGACAAGCATGATTTGATCCATAAGGCCGTGGGCTGGATGCTGCGGGAGATCGGCAAGAAAGACCAGAAAGTGGAGGAACAATTTCTTAGAAAACATTATCAGAAAATGCCGAGGATCATGCTCAGATATGCTATTGAGCGGTTTGATAAAAGGAAAAGAAGAGCCTATTTACAAAGGATTTAGAAGGCATAGCAGGAGTCTCCCCTATGGGAAAAGTTACAGTGTCTGGTAAGATTAAATGCCAGGAAGTACTGAGGAGGTAAGATGAAAGTTGTGCTTGCCACAGATGGATCAACATATGCCGAGGGCGCAGCACAATTTTTAACGCGGTTTCATTTCTCTCCTGAAGACGAGATTATTATCCTTCACGTCGTTACCGAAATTCCCTATGATGATGACTACCACTCAAGAATCAAACACGTCATCAAAAAGGTTGCTCCGAGAATCCTAAAATCATCAGTGCATGCCTTAAGGCTGCTTAAAGCAAAGATCATTGTACTGGAGGAAGAGGGGGCGCCAAACGAAGTCATAATGAGAGTGGCCGAGGATTTCAACGCAGACCTGATCGTCATGGGAGCACGGGGGATAACAGGTATTAAGTCCTTCTTCATCGGGAGCGTAACAAGGTCAATTGCAATCAATTCGCCAAGGCCGGTCCTTGTAACCAAAACTCCTCACAGAGAGATATCAGATAAAATGATGAAGGTCCTCTTTGCCACGGATGGCTCCGACTTCGCGCATGCAACCGCAACGTTTCTAGCTTCGATGCCTTTTCCCCCTGATACGGAGATAACTGTTATGAGTGTAGCATTGTCAGCCGCCTCCAATATACCTCTACAGTATTTCATGGAAATAGATGACCATATCGAAGAAGGCCTTGCAAAGGCGAGAGCTATAGAGTTCGAAAGGGCAGAGAAGATCATTGATCAGGCCAGACCATTTCTGAACAAGAGATTTGCGGAGATCAAGAGCATAACAAAGGGAGGAGACGCCTCATCAGAGATACTCCATGAAGCTGAGATCGTGAACGCCGACCTTATTGCAGTTGGATCGAGGGGGCTGAAGGGTATTATGGGAATGCTGGGCAGCGTATCGAGAAGGGTGCTCAGTTACGCACATTGCCCAGTCTTAGTCGGAAAGATGATGAGATGATCTCCTTCTGCCCGGCCGTCTCAATAGCTCGCATCAAGAGAGCTCCCTGAGCGCCTTCAGAAAAACACTGTTCTCCTGTCGTGTCCCGACTGTTACCCGCAGGCACCCTTTTATCCCATCATTTAGATTCCTCACAAGGACATCCCTTCTTAAGAGTGCCTGATACATATCGTCAGGGTTTTTGATCTTGAACAAAATGAAATTCGCCTCTGACGGGTATGGCGTTATGCTGTTCATCTCTGCCATTTCGCTAAAGAGCCGTTCCCTTTCCGAGATAATCGTCTTAATGAAAACACTCAGTTGCTTCTTCTCTTTAAGGGCTGCCACGGCAATAGCCTGCGAAAGGGAATTGACATTAAAGGGGAGCCTCACCTTGTTGACCTCATTTATTATTGCGGCATCGGCAATGACAAAGCCGACACGAAGTGCTGCAAGGCCTATCTTGCTCAGGGTCCTCATGATAACAAGATTTCTGTAGTTCCTCAGCAAGGGCAGAAAACCCTGTTCACTCGAAAAAGGCTGGTACGCCTCATCGACAACGACAATACCCTTTGACGCATCAATGATCTTCATAATCCTTTCCGCGGAAAAACAATTTCCCGTAGGGTTATTGGGAGAACTCAAGAATATGAGCCTTGGTTTTTCTTTCTCTACGGCATTCAGTGTCTTTTCCAAATCGATATCAAACCCCCTATCGAGGGGAATTGCTATAACTTTCTCTCCGAGTGCCTGAGCGATAATGCCGTACATAGAGAATGTTGGAATCGGATGGAGAACCGGTCCGCCAAATGTTGTAATGATATAATAAATGAGTTCGTCAGAGCCATTTCCGACAAGGATGTTCTCGGAAGAAATGCCGTATCGCCTCCCGATGGCTATTTTGAGTTCCTTTGCCTCTGGATCGGGATAGCGGTTAGTCTTCAGAAATTTTAGAGCACGGAAAATATCTCCTTTAAAGCCAAACGGACTTTCATTGGCATCCAGCTTGATCTTGCAAGGGATCTCTTTGGCGTCATAAGGACGCAAAGAGCGGACAACGGGTCTCACTAAATTCTTTATATCATTCTCTTTCATATCTTACCCGCACGGTATTGCCGTGAGCGTTCAGCCCCTCTGCTTCAGATAGGGTGATGACGGTTTTCGCCAGTTCCCTGAAGCCCTCCTTTGAAAAGCTGAGAAGGCTCGAGCGTTTTATAAAGTCATACACACCGAGAGGAGAGAAGAAGCGGGAAGTCCCGCCTGTGGGAAGGGTATGATTCGGTCCTGCTGTATAATCGCCCAGTGACTCGGGCGTCCATTGTCCAAGGAATATCGCACCAGCATTCTTGATCAAGGGGAGCAGCCTGAACGGCTTCTCCGTCATCACCTCGAGATGCTCTGGTGCAATTTCATTAGCGAGTCTGACTGCCTCCCTTATGTTGCTGGAGATGATTATCGCACCATACTTGCTTACAGAACGCTCTGCTATGGACCTTCTCTTTAATTGAGAGAGTTGGTTTGTCAGTTCTTTCCGAACAGCCCCCGCGAGTAACTTTGAATCCGTGATCAGAACGGAAGACGCAAGCTCATCGTGCTCCGCCTGACTCAATAAGTCAGCCGAGACAAAAACAGGATTGGCTGTTTTATCGGCAACGATGAGGATCTCACTGGGGCCCGCGATCATATCAATATCCACTTCTCCGAATACAAGTTTCTTTGCTGTGGATACATAAATATTTCCCGGCCCGATGATCTTGTCAACCCTCTTTATCGCCTTGGTGCCATACGCCATCGCCCCAACTGCCTGAGCGCCGCCGATCCGGTAAACCTCTTTGATTCCGAGCATATGTATCGCTGCCATGACAGAGGGACTGATATCGCCACGCGGGGAGGGTACACAGAGGGCGATCTCCTTCACGCCTGCAACCTGAGCCGGGATTACATTCATGAGAACTGTGGATGGATACGATGCCTTTCCGCCCGGGACGTATACGCCAACTCTTTCCAGGGGTCTCATGATCTGGCCGAGAATCGTTTCATTTTCGGAAAAAGACCAGGACTCTTCCTTCTGCATCTCGTGGAATACCCGCACCCTTCTGGCCGATAATTCGAGGGCTCTGACAACCTTTTTGTTGGCATTGTTTGCATATCTTTCTATCTCGGCGGGCTTTATCCGAGGATCTTTTATTCTTAGGGAATCGAATTTCTCGGTGTATTGCAGGACAGATCTGTCACCATTACGCTTCACGTCGTACAAAATCTTCTTTACCACCTCTTCAATTCCGTCAAGGCTTCCGGATGCCCGATCCTTCAGTAATGAAAGAAACTCTCGTATCTCCCCTGATTTTTTCAGTATCTTCACGGTTTATGATTGTAATATTTCATTGCATAATATGCAAGATTGTTTTAAATTTTGGAGAGGTGAGACAGGCATGCTCGACTTAAAGAGAAGGCTTGGTGTGCACACATCCATTGCAGGGGGCGTTCATTTCTCGATGGAAAGGGCAAAAATCCTTGGTTGCAATACGGTACAGATATTTTCCCACAACCCTAGGACATGGACAGTTGGCAGTATACCCGAAGATTCGGCTTTGTTGTTTAAGAAGCTGAGGAAGTCCTACGATATCGACCCCGTCTTTATCCACTGCTCTTATCTCGTAAACCTCGCCTCCTCGAGCAGCGATGTCCGGGAGAGATCAATAAAACTGCTGATACAGGAAATGGTCATGGCTGACGTGTTAGATGCCGATTATGTAGTGCTCCATACGGGAAGCGCTTCACAAGATACCGAAACTGTTGCTCGTGCGAGAGTTATTGCTGCACTGCGGGAGGTTTCGGAGAAAAGATGTGGAAAAGCAAACCTCCTCTTAGAAAACACCGCGGGTGAAAGAGGTGATATAACATCCCGCATGAAGGACCTGGCAGAGATCATTGATGAGGCTGACAGCCCTTTGATCAGAGGGGTTACGATAGACACCTGTCATGCCTTTCAGGCAGGATACGAACTTACAAGCACGGAAGGTTTGACAAGGATGATAGAAGAGATAGAAGCCTCCCTTGGGCTGGAGAGAATAAAACTCATCCATCTGAATGATTCAAAAAAGTCCTTTCATTCCAAAGTTGACCGGCATGAGCATATAGGGGCGGGTTCGATTGGCAAAAGGGGGTTGCAGAAATTGATAAACCATCCTCTATTCATGAACATCCCTCTAATCCTTGAGACGCCAAAAAAGAACGATGATGACGATATGCGGAATTTAATGGTGGTGAGGAAACTCATCAAGCCTTGAGCCCCCGCTCTCCAGACAAAGGAAAGCGCTTCATGAAATATACGAGGGGTAAGCGCATTGCTCGCGGTCATCGAACGCAATGAGACAGACGACCTCGGACACTTTTATTCGTTTTCCCCCGCAGGGGCAGGTGCGTTAATCCTTCCGATCGTGGTCCTGCTGGTCCATAATCTTTCAAAGAAGGGAAGATACCCGGAATACAAGCTTAAGCTGAAAAATACAAACAAGTTCGTTTTCTGATGGGATTGCTTCTTTCCCTCAGCAGGGCGAACAAAGGGCGTGGTCAGTTGTCCTTGTGAGACACATGAGAAACCGAAGCAACCTTCCCGATCTATTCCACAGGCGTCACGACTGCCATGACTACGAGTTTCTCACCCTTATTTGCCTCAAAACCATGGGGGATCATAGGTTCACAGAGGATGCAGGTCTTTTCGTCCGCCTCTACGCGATCATCTCCGACGGTAAAGGTACCCTTGCCCTCCACACAATACATGAGCAGCCTAAGGGGAGCCTTATGGGGATCGAGTTTCTGACCAGGGTTCAGGCACATAAGGGCGATGCGCATCTCCGGCTTGTCCGACAACATCTCCCTCGAAATCCCGTCAGGGTAATATCTTATCAACCTCTTAAGATCAAATACTTCCATTGCTACCTCCTGTAAAATTTGTATTTTTGATCAATCAGAAGCGCCTAGCTCCGTCCTGGGCAGAATGTCAAGGTGGAGTTAAGCGCCAGCAGTTTTCTCAGGGCCTGCGATCCTATATAGTGTTTCCGTTCAATAACAACCTTCCGGCCATATTCCATAACTTAATTATAGCTCGGATTACAGCCATAGTGATATAGCGAGTTATATTGTGTCCAGGAGAAAGTGAATAGCAATACCCGCCGCCCCAGAAATGCTCGGGTCGAGCTCTCCTTCAAACCAAGACTTCAGATCCGGCCTAGAAACAATGCACTGTTTTGTACTCGAATCAAACGTGAGGATATTGAGAACGGGCATGAGGAAAATCACCAAGATAAAGCCCCCTGCCTTTCTGGCTGTATGCGAGAAGGGTTACCAGCTGTTGATATTTTTATAACAAAATATGAGGACGGTCTTCAACCCATCTTCCTGGCTTCTTTAAGTTCATGCATGAATAACTCTCCAAAGCGCAGGTGTTCCTATCCGGTACTAATGATGTCCCGTACCAAGGAGTGCTTCCTTGCAATATCCTGAATAGCACACGCATTCATCATTGAAAAAAGAAAGCGAAGTTGTCTATGATTTATGTCAAGGGACTCTGCATTAACTGAGCGCCCGAGAATCGTACTTATGGGAAAATACGAAATTATAGAAAGAGAGACCGTCTGGGAAGGCAAGTATCTCATCTGCCGCAAGATAACATACCGGGATTCTGCAGGGGTCGTGAGGACCTGGGAGACTGTGGAGAGGGTCAATTGCGAAGGCATTGTCGCCATAGTGCCAATTACTAACGATGGAGATATAATCCTGATCAGACAGTTCAGACCTACAGTGAACAACTATGTTATAGAGTTTCCTGCAGGCTTAAGTGACAGGGGCGAAAGCCTTATGGCCGCGGCAAAAAGAGAGTTGCGGGAGGAGACTGGTTATGAAGCAACAGAAATGCTCTTTCTTGCTGCCGGCCCGATCTCAAGCGGTTCATCGTGCGACGGGTTAACTGTTTATCTTGGCAAGGGTCTTCATTTTAAGGGGATAGAGGGAAGGGATGAAACAGAAGATATTGAGGTTTTGAAGATACCCATGAAGTGCATACATGAGGAAATGACGAAGTTTGCAAAAGACGGGAACTGTATCGACCTGAAGATATATGGATTCATAGAGCTAGCAAAAAACCATGTCGGGTTTTGTGAAGATCGTGAGGACCGCCTTGAATGAACAGCACAGGCATCTGGCAGAAATAGACAGGAGATACATTTGGCATCCCTTCACCCAGATGAAGGAATGGCTTGATGAAGAGCCTATCATCATCTCTGAGGGGAAGGACTGTTTTATCAAGGACGTCTCTGGAAACTGGTATCTTGACGGTGTCTCTTCATTATGGGTGAACATACATGGCCACAGAAAGAAAGAAATAGACGAGGCGATCAAAGAGCAACTCGATAGCATTGCCCATAGCACGATGCTCGGGCTGAGCAATGTCCCAGCTATAAGGCTGGCGGAAAAGCTTGTAAATACCGTAAATCACTCGATTGCCGGTTATCAACAGTCACTGTCCTTTGCGAAAGCTGGGCAAGCAGGAATAGATGAGGGATCCGGGGAGATGAGCAGCGCGGAATGCGATACGCAAGATAACAAACTCGATAAGGTCTTTTATTCTGATAACGGCTCGACCGCCGTTGAAGTTGCACTGAAGATGGCCTACCAGTATTGGGTGCATAGGGGGGCGAACGGAAAAACCTCCTTCCTCTCATTGCAGAACGCTTACCACGGAGATACTATAGGCGCCATGAGCGCTGGCGGTATTGATATTTTTCGCAGGGCTTTCGAGCCTCTTTTCTTTGAGACTTACAAGGCTCCCTCACCATACTGCTATCGATGCGAATTCGCTGCCGCCTATCCCGACTGCGCCATCAGATGTCTCAAGGCAATGGAAGATGTCCTTGAGCAAAACGCAGAGAAGATCGCCGCAGTCATCATAGAGCCTATTGTTCAGGCTGCGGGAGGGATGATCGTTGCGCCACAGGGATATCTCACAGGGGTAAGGAAATTATGCACACGGTACGGGGTATTGTTAATAGCAGATGAAGTCGCGACAGGGTTTGGTCGGACGGGCAGAATGTTTGCCTGCGGGCATGAAGCTGTTATGCCCGATATCATCTGTTTATCAAAAGGCATCACGGGCGGTTATCTGCCCCTGGCGGCTACGATTGCAACAGATGAGATTTATCAGGCCTTTCTCGGAACATATAAGGATTTGAAAACATTCTTCCATGGGCATTCATATACAGGTAATCCCCTCGGCTGCGCCGCTGCCCTTGCCTGCCTGGATATTTTCGAGAGGGAGAATACCCTTGAAGCGCTCAGACCAAAGATCGCGATGCTTGAGACCTTTATAAAAAGGGTGAGAGAGCTTGACCACGTCGGCGATGCACGAATCAAGGGAATGATGGCGGGGATCGAGCTGGTAAAAAATAAGACGACGAAAGAACCCTATCCGTGGGAGAAGAAGATGGGGTGGCGTGTTGCACGGCTTGCGATGGCGAATGGCGTCTTTATACGACCATTGGGAAATGTGATCGTGATCATGCCGCCTTTATCCATAAGCAGTGAGAACCTTGAACAGTTCATAAGCGTGATCAGAGCCGGAATCGTGAGTGCTACAGCCTGAAGTGGAGTGAAATGACACTCACAGATGGCTAAATGGACTCAATCCTTTTCAGTGCTGTCAGTGCTGCGACGAAGTTATCAACAAGAAGAGGATTCAGATCTTTGCCGGAAATATCCTTCATAAGTTTTATAATAGTCTCCATGCTGACTGCCTTTCGATATGGTCTTTCGGTTCTCAATGCGTCGAAGAAATCAGCCACCGCCAGTATCTGAGACACCAAATGCTGTTTTTTCCCCCGTTTCCTGGTGTCTGGATAGCCGCTGCCGTCGAACTTCATGTGATGTTCAAAAGCGGCCAGAACAGCCACCTTCGGGGCGTCTTGGAGGGTGCTGAGATAGGTTGCACCGTACACAGGGTGCCTCTTCATAATTTCCCATTCGTCGTGGGAGAGTCCCGTATTCTTATCAAGTATGTCCTTTGAGACGAACATCTTTCCCACATCATGGAGCAGTCCTGCAATTCCGATCTCATAAAGGATTTCCCCTTTCAGGCCAAGGGCTTCGGCCTGAAAGACACTGAGTACAGAGACATTCGAGGCATGCACATAGGTGTATTCGCTGTAAGATTTTACCTGACTCTTGATACGGAGGACTTTAGCTTCTCTTTTGAGGGCCATGATGAAGCCCAGTACTGCATTTTCGATGCTGACCATATCAAGTTTCTTGAACCGTGAAAACTCCTGATATACTTCTCTTACGGTCGCGACATTCTCTTCCATGAGAGAAGCGGCGTCATCCCCTGAAGCCCTCAGTTTCACTTGGACAGTGCCAACTCGTATGTGGTCGCTGCTCACACAGGTTTCTTCGATTGCAGCCATGGAGGATATCAACCGTAAAAGCTCATCAACAGTTACGCCGTTCGTTATGATGATTTTCTCGATGCCCTTTTTCCTCATCTTCTTTTTAAGGGTATCTATATGCAACCCCTCTTCGCCCACAGGGCTGTCATTAAAGAGCATATTTCCGCCGAGAAGGGTAATGCTGAAGGCACCGTCGGTAAAAAGCTTGCCTGACAGGTTGAGCACTTTCTGTGACAGTTCCTTAACGGCAGGGTGGCTCACGGTATACAGGCTGCAGTCAGAGATAGCTGTCACCAGTGTTGCTATGAAATTCGATGGCTTCTCAGAGATCATTCTTCCCCTTCTTAGTGGTTTGTGCTTTCATTAGACGAAAGTTTTCACTGAGGGTCCGTATCTCGCCTGTTTTTGACTTGAGTCCCATGTCAACAAGGGGTCTTATCGCCTCCGGAGAATAGCCGCCGAGATTCCTGAAAATTTCGATCTTGAGCTCTTTTTGGGCGTCCGCGTAAAGCAGTGTCTTCGAACGGTAGAGCCGTATGAGCGGTTCGATAGCCCTTCTATCCCCTATCTGGGCCAGTACCCTCACCACCATTACCTTAACGTAAGCTTTGCTGCCGAGGATATCGCGCTCTTCAACAAGCTCAAGAAGGTATGGAACTGCCTCAGTGACCTTGTATGTGCCGCACAACATCACCGCTTGCTGTCTGAGCTCAAGGTCATCTGCAGAGAGGAAGCGCTTGAGATAGGAAAACGCATCCGGAGTTTTAAAGTGCAGAAGAGACTTGAGTGCCTCCATGCTTATCTTTTTATTCTTATCTTTAATAAACATCCTTATATAGCTGAGGTGGTCCTCACCCCCGCACTCCCTGATAAGGTACAGCATATTCCTAATCACAAACCATCTGTCGTCGTCAAGCCTCTTTATCACTTCGATGAGGATGTCGCTTCCCATATGGCTGAGGAGCTGGAGAAAGAATTTTCTCTTTGAAGGGTCGGATTCTTCCTCCAGGACGTTAAGCAAGGGATTCACAATCTCAAACCGTATGAGCCGTCCAAGTCTCAAGGCGCCCTCCCGATCGTATCTTCCCCACTGTTTAAGGGCGTCGATCAGGCTACTGATAAAAGCGGGTGACCGGAAAAAATAGTGAATCATACTGGAAGCCTCATCCTTATATTTTCCTGTCAGGGTATCCGTATAGATAGCATTATGGACATTGCAGAGATCCCCGAATCTTCCGGTCTGGAGGAAAGTTCCCGCTGTCTCCGAGAGTTTTGTGAGGAGATTCAGGTAATCCTCCCTAGAGATGTAGGGTGTTTCGAGGAGTTCAAAGACAACCTCAGAAAAAAACCTGTCCACTACTCCTTCCCCAATTTCCTCTCGTATCGCTCCCGCCGCCGGCAGCTCCTGTGCCTCGGCGCCTTTGAGCATCTCCTTGAGGTCCCGCCCATATTCCGTCCCGACAAAGGTGCTGAATTTATCTTCATCCATGAGAGTCATGATTTTTTCATCTATCTCTATGTCGTCCACGACAGCCTTTTCGTCATGTGTCATATCAAAGAGAAATCCTTTGCCGTGATTTAATGTACCAAGCTTATCGATGATATTGCTCAGACTTTCAGGGATCACAGAATCTCTGTCCTTGAAGATCTCCATGATCTTCCGGAGATTCTCTACGTCTACTCCCGCAAGGAGGTTTTCCATCTCCCCTATCCCAGAAGGATTGAGGATGAGGGCCCGCTTTAAGAACTCGATCTTTAAGGAGGGTTTAAGATTTTCTATAAATGCCCCGAACATTTCAAGGGATTCCTTTTGAATTCCGCGTTTTTTACTTCCCCTAAGATAGCTGGTGATGACCCTCTCATATGACTCATTAGGGGAATCTTCAACCATCAGGTCATTGATGAGAGAGGCAAGCTGCTGGGGCTGAATGCTGAGCAGCATTTTTTCGGCATCATCAACAGTGAGTTTTCCCTCGAGCAGGCCGTAGACATAATCCTCCCAGAGGGTGCTCCCTGAGGCGCCCTGTTTAAGGCTGCCTTCAGTAAAGTTGAGGCTTGCNNGTATAGGCTCTAGTTGGATGTGTTTGAGGCCCCGCATCAGAGCGAGTTCATGGAGCGCTGCGCCCATAGGGCCTTCGCGCATGCTGATAAGTTCATGAAAGAGTACAAGCTCATCGGGCGAAAGCCCTGATGCGAAGGTTATCGCAGCGATACTCTTTCCACTGAGAGTGACCGCAAACTCTCGAAAGACCGGATTTTTCTTTTCAAGGGCATATTCATCGATAATGAGGCAGTCCTCTGCAATTCCCAGGGTAATGGAACTTCTCAATTCAAAAAGTTTCTGCAGATAGCTATATGCCTTTTGGATAGATTCCCTTATGAAGGGATGCTCCGGCGGGTATAAGCTAACGCTCCTTCTGGAAATATTCAGTTCTATAACAGCCTCCGNNAGATCAGTTCTATAACAGCCTCCGCAAGGAGCCGCGCATCTATGGGAAGTTTTTCCTGTTTTACCTCATCCAATACCAGACCTCATCTTAATAATATCTTAATTGCCTGCAACTGAAAAAAGCAAAAGGAAAACAAGAGGGGAAAATCATTCCCTGCATCCACTTCACTAGAGTTATCCGAAAATAATTAAGGCGCGTCAAAAAAGCCGACCTCATTCATTATTATACAGCCCGTCATTCCTAAAAGAAAGTTTCGCAGCTTTTTCACCACAGCGGTCTTGGTCTTCTCATCACAGGAATTGCTCAAAAGATGCATACAGACGGAACTGTCACCATAGGGACTTCATCACCTATGGCGGGTCTGAACGACATCCTGGGGAGTATCGCAGTGAAGTCAGCCCAAACCTGTCTTCTCCCAGAAGGAGAACGCTTCCGCGCCAACGGCTGGAGAGCCGTCCTCACCTTCGCCGAAGAGATAGCCCATGGGTGTTCCGCGACTATCGTAAGGCTGGCCGTGTGCTACAACTGCCAGGCAATAGTTTTTGTGCATCTGGGCAAACTCAGAATCCCAAAAGGGTTTTACGGAGAGAAGCGGCTGCGTAGGAAGATTCACTACTGGCTACACAATATCAGTTTGATGGTCGGAAGATGTCATATGTTATGTTCTATGATGGTAGCGTCTGTCGCGAAAATCGGTGATGTCCAAAAAGAAATCTTAATGATCTCATAACCACTACAACAAAGACTTATCAGGCGCACAACCCGTAGAGATAAATAGCCCGACATCCAAACCATGCCCGCTCCACATAGCTGGGCTCTTCGAAGATGCATTCCAACAACCCACGGAGCGGTGGGTTTTGTTTTTTTTGTTTGCTGTCCATCTAGGAGCCTTCAGGTTTTCACTTGCTTACCACACAATAACCAAATTACTCTTTGCACACATATCCGTAAAAGACAGCCATAGCGGTATTAGCATCAATATGTTGCCATTGACCTGCATCATGGTCGGTGAAACTCTTGCCATTCTTGTCATATCCTATTATCTGGAGTGTGCGATAGTTAAATTCCTTGCAATCCATTTCGGTGTAACCGCTAATCTCGTTAAAGTCAGGATCGTCTGACACCTTTCGTTTGTCCCAGAACAGTACCTTATTCCCCTCATGATGGACACTTTCATCATCAAGATAATAAATTGCGGTGCCTGACGCATTCCTGGTAATCTCAAGCCATTCCGCTGCTTCTAATTTTGAACCGAGCAAAACCATGAATGCAATTCCCAACACTATCCTCAACAATCTCACGAAATCCCCGTTCGCTTTTAAGCCAACATTGATCTTTACCATAATGTTTTATAACACGTTACCGTTTCTAAACCCATGGACAAAATGCAACCGAGGCAGCTACAGGTGAATGATATGGTAGAGGAAATACTGCACCTACCAAAGTCGCATATCGCTTATCCGATAGAAGACATGCCAAATACTATCATATTTTATTATAAAGCGTATTTTCTTTTTTCGAAATGCGAAAAACTTCTTGTCCTGTAAGGCTTAAAGGAGTATTTTTGATTTCAGGATAATGGCTACAACGTAATTTTGAGCAGTTTGAGGATTTTCTCCTGACTGTCGTCGGGGGTACTGACGACTCTGCAC